>QNAG01000006.1 GCA_003641415.1 Candidatus Zixiibacteriota bacterium
CGACTCCAGCCCTATCCATTTGAGAGCGTCCAATATTGGCTGGATCAGTTCCGGGCGATTGCGTTGTTGGTCGGTGTCTTCGATTCTAACCAGATATTTGCCCCCGGTGTGGCGAGCCAATAACCAGTTAAATATGGCTGTTCGGGCTACGCCGACATGAAGGTAGCCGGTAGGGGAGGGGGCGATCCTTACTCTCACGGGTGTGTCTGACATATTAAAGTAATCTCAAGTTAACGGGTTCTGATCTTTCGTGTCTGGGTCCAAAGGTGCCGGTGGCGCTGCGGTCGCAGGCGGCGGACTTGGCGGAGTGACAGGTGTCTGAGCGGTATAGGCTGTCATAGGTTGTTGAAGTGGCTCTTGAATCGCAGGTTCGGAGATGTCATCAATGTTGATTTGCAATCCACCGGTGAGCATCGTTACCAAGTTGTAAGTCAGGACGCAAACAATTCCCCAGATGGTACTAAAGAGCGCTGCTCCCAGGGAAAACATGATTGGCACTGCAATCATAATAACCGCGATCGACATTCCGGAGTCCTCGAATTCCTGTAACGGCAATCCGCCAATGTTAGCGAAAAGCGACATAAACATAGACAGGAACACTGCGTAAAATAGTCCAAAAATGAAACCAAGAATCAGGTTTACGAAAACTGATATTTTTATAAAACTCCAGAGACTAATAGATCTGAGTTCGATTTTCATTTTTCCCTCTTTGTTTTTTTCGACTTCAAGCCATTTTAATTCTATTCGAAAGATAGTTCACCAATCAGGAAATTCAAGTTAATATTACAAGAAGGCAAGTTATCAGTTATATCAAGTCCCATTTTTAAAAAACATTAAGAAATAACGTCGCAATATTCGGTATTGTTGTCTGTTAACGTCACATCATGGCGCCCCTTTTTTCCTTGACTTGAATTTGGCACTGGCCTACATTGCTCCCTGTTCCGAGAGCTGGTTGTAGTTTTTATGCTGTCGGGATTAGAGTCGATTTAGTGGATAAATGATCCGGTTGTTTCGTCCACTAAGTATATTGTTGTTATGATGATCAATATCAAGCTGGCTTCTGTACGAGGAATTATAGTTTGAATCTGCAACTGGTCATTCGAAGTCGTTTATTTGTCGGCTTAGCGCAAGTTTGTTTCTTTCTTTTCCTTTTGGTTAACTTGGGCCCATTGGCTTTTGCTCAAGACGAACCTGTGCCTACGCAATTAGTTGATTCGACCCCGCTTAACCCCCCAACAAATATCGAAGTAGCTGACACGCCCAACGATGCAGGCGGTTCAATCACAATCCGATGGACGGAACCAATTCCTCCTGAAGGTACAGCTATCAAGGGATATTATATCCTCCGAGCAGAGGCGGTGGGTAATGAACAAGGTCAATTTGATGTGGTTGGTGAGACGTCTACTGGTAGCAGTGAACTCCTTGATGGGAATGTTGTCGACACTCTGAATTACTATTATAGAGTTGCTGTGATATATTCAGCCACAGGAGTGAATGGTCTTGAAGTAGAGGCTTTGGCTGAATCTGGGATCAGTCGTATGGTTAGTTCTTCTGCTCAATGGTTTGATTGGCGACGTATCAATGTCTTTGTGGGCGTGATATTTTTATGCGGATTTATTCTTTATTATATTTCTCGGGCTAAGGCGGGGAAGAAGCTGTTTATTCGCAAAATCGCCGGTCTTGAAGCAGTCGATGAAGCTGTAGGTCGCGCCACTGAAATGGGCAAGAAGATATATTTTATCCCCGGCACTCAAGACATGGATAATGTTCAGACTATTGCGGGGGTCACAATTTTAGGTCGCGTGGCCGAAGTGGCCGCTACTTATGATACGTACCTTGAAGTTCCAGTGTCGCGATCGCTTGTATTAGTAACAGCCAAGGAAATTGTAAAAGAGGCTTATTCCAAAGTGGGTCGTCCGGATGCTTTCCATGAAGATCAGGTACATTACCTGACTGATGATCAATTCGGTTACGCAGCAGGAATTGATGGCATGGTAGTGCGAGAAAAGCCGGCCACAATTTTCTTTATGGGAGCATTTTACGCAGAATCTCTGATTTTGGCTGAAACCGGCAACTCTATTGGCGCCATCCAAATTGCTGGTACAGCGATGCCATCACAGTTACCATTTTTTGTAGCTGCTTGTGACTATACGCTGATCGGCGAGGAACTATTTGCGGCATCAGCTTACCTGGCCAGAGAACCCAAACTGCTCGGGAGTCTGAAGGGACAGGATGTTGGTAAGGCGATTATTTTATTCTCGATTGTAATAGGCGTTCTACTGGAAACATTTGGAGTTTGGAGATTTTCATCTCTATTCGGAGTGCTTGACTAGATATGCGTAGAGAAGTACCTCTTTTAATCACCGGCATTGTGGGCGTAGTTTTCGTCCTGCAATACTTCATCCCGCATTGGCCGTTCAGCCAGGTGAATACTTGGTTCTCCGACTGGTTCTCAATTGTAGGAGCTTTTGCCATCTGGTTGGGGGCGCTCAATCTGCTGAAGATTTCTGCCCTGAAGGTGATCGGGAAAAAATCCGACTGGGGTTATGCTATTGTAATAATAATATCTTTCATAATTATGGTAGCCATTGGTTTCGCGGAGGGAAAAGAATTTCGCGAGCAGGGGACTATGTTTTCATGGCTGTACGAATATGTTTATTCGCCGTTATCAGCTACTATGTTCGCCCTTCTGGCATTCTTTGTAGCCTCGGCATCGTATCGCGCTTTCCGGGCGCGTAACCTGGATGCTACTCTGCTTTTAATGGCGGGATTTTTAATTATGTTAGGCCGTGTGCCAGTTGGTGATAGCATTAGTTTCTTTCTTCCTGAGAATTACCAGTTTTCACAAGTGGCCAGTTGGATTATGACTTGGCCACAAACAGCGGGTCAGCGAGCGATAATGATTGGTATTGCTCTGGGGTTAGTGTCAACATCACTGCGAATTATTCTTGGCATCGAGCGTGCACATCTCGGGGGTGGAGATTAAGTAATGAGTACCCGCGCTAAAGAATTGCTTGTAGTCGGCATTGTATTGCTGTTTTGTATCATTGCCTATTTGGGTAAAGTGTATGGGTGGGTTGATACTGTGGTATTCTCGCCGATGGTATCAATGATCGTGGTCGGAATAATTATTCTGGGTTTGGTATTTGTTCTCATTCGCACTCTGCAAGGACGCCTTATTAACCGACAGGTAGTGTTCCTCTTCGTGGGTATAGCGGTGATAATGCCTTTCTTTATGTCTATTACACAAAAAATTCGTACATCACCTGAAGTCCAGCAACTCTATGATGCTGTTGCCGAACTCCCCAAGGGTTCTAAGGTTCTGGTGTCATTTGATTATGATCCGCCTTCCGCTCCGGAACTGCAACCAATGGCGGAAGCGTTTCTATATTACTGTCTGAGCAACGATCTCAAGGTAATCATTATGGGGCTCTGGCCACAGGGGGCGCAACAAGCCAATCTCGCATTGGAAGCTATTATGAAGAACGAGAAACTTGCTGCCAAGGGTTTGGAATATGGGAAAGATTATGTAAATCTCGGTTACCAGGCTGGCAACGAGTTTGTTATTCAACGTATGGGGGCAGATTTTAGTTCTATGTTCCGGACCGACTATTCCGGGCGACATTATGAAGAACTTGAGTTGGTAAAGAATGTAAAGAATTTCTCAAATATTGATTATTCTTTCAATTTATCCGCTGGTTACCCTGGCACACAGGAGTGGGTACAGGTAGCGGTTGATCGCTATGGGCTGAAAATGGGGTGTGGGAATACGGCAGTTCAAGCGCCTATGATGTATACCTATCTCAATGCTGGCCAGCTTGTTGGTCTTTTGGGGGGCATGAATGGTGCGGCCGAGTTTGAACAGCTTGTTAAATATCCAGGCAAAGGCACAAAGTTCATGTTATCACAGTCCTTTGCGCATATGATTGTGATAGCGTTTATTATTATTGGTAACGTTGCCTTTTTCAGAAGTGGACGAGGGAAAAAGCTCTAAAGGAATGAACTGGAACCGATAGAAAATGGAACATGTAGCTCTTTGGGTCGCAGCTTTTTTAACATTGGGGATTATCTCTTTTCTGTATAAGGACAATCCTTGGTATAAGCTTTGTGAGGCGATATTTGTCGGTATCTCTGCCGGATACTGGTTCATAGTCTTGTTCTGGGATAACATCGTTGGCAAGTTCTGGGTGGGTGTGTTTCCACCAAAAGAGCTTAACGATGTTGGGGAATTGGTAAATAGTGTAGAACCAGATTATTGGCTCATTGTTGGGGCGGTTTTGGGAGTACTGATGCTCATGCGCCTCATTCCGAATATCGGCTGGATTTCCCGTTGGCCGCTGGCTTTTATCATTGGCTGTACGTCTGGCCTATACCTTATCAATTACTTTTCATCCAATATGATGCGTCAGGTTCAGGGGACTATCATGCCGCTCTTAGGTATGAATTATGAGTTGTCTACTTATGATATTATCGGTAATATAATAATTGTCATTGGTACCTTTACCGGTTTAATTTATTTCTACTTTTCAAAGGAACACAAGGGTTGGTTTGGTCGTGCTGCCAAGGTTGGCATCTGGACTATTATGATTACTTTCGGTGCATCATTTGGTTACACTGTCATGAGTCGAATGTCGCTCCTGATTGGTCGTGTTGATTTCCTGTTTGGTGACTGGTTGGGGTTGATAAACTAGTGCGTGTCGGCAAATCGACATTTCTACATTTGTGTTTGGCGTTTTCCCTCTCTCTCATATTAATACTCATTTTGTTAACATTGGTATCAGCTCAGGAAGTTGACTCTCTACGTAGTTCAACAGATTCGGCTTATACCATTCCGGATTCCGGGTTGGTACTGGTAGCTCCCGTGACGTCGCTTATTGCGGAGGATTACAAGTATGACGATGGCGAGCAGCTAAAGCTGTCGTGGGTGCCATCAATTGATGATCAGCTGGTAGATAGCAAGGTGTTGGGTTACAGGCTCTTTCGCTCTATTGACGGAGGGACTCCGGAAATTTTAGCTAAACTTCCTCCTGGTACAAACAGCTTCCTTGACAGAACAGTACAAAGGGAGCGAAAGTATCAGTATTATCTTGAAACCTTCTCTGAGAACTTCGTGGTTCAATCTATCGTAACGGCTGCTATTTCTCCGGAACGAGAATGGCTTAATCTTGATCGAGGGTGGTTATTTATCATAGCGTTATTTATTTCTATCGCTATCATTTTTTTCGTAGAGAAAGCCAAGCGAGGACATAAGTTATATGTTCGTAAGATTGCGGGGCTGGAAGCTATTGATGAAGCGGTGGGACGCGCTACAGAAATGGGCCGACCGGTTCTCTTTATACCTGGTATTAACGACATGGACGATGTTCAAACGCTGGCTGCGTTAACCATTTTGGGCCGTGTCTCTCGTACTATTGCAGACTATGATTCACAGATATTCATGCCGGTGTCGCGTTCTTTGGTTATGACAGCCGCTCGCGAGACAATCAAGACTTCGTATATGGCGGCTGGCCGTCCCGATGCCTATTCTGATGATATGGTCAACTATGTTACAGACGAACAGTTTGGTTATGTCGCAGCGGTGGATGGTTTGATGGTGCGCGAGAGACCAGCTACTGTGTTCCTTCTTGGAGCTTTTTTTGCGGAATCTTTGATTCTCGCAGAAACTGGGAATTCAGTAGGCGCTATTCAAATTGCCGGAACGGCTCGCCCGGCGCAGTTACCATTTTTTATCGCCGCTTGTGACTTTACCCTTATTGGCGAAGAATTGTTTGCAGCTTCAGCGTATCTTTCCGGTGAACCCCGCCAACTGGGGTCATTGAAAGGTCAGGATGTCGGCAAGGGACTCGCAATGAGCGTAATCATTCTGGGTGTGTTGGCAGTTACGATTGCGACGGCGTGGGATGTAGAGATCATGCACAATGTTCATAACTGGCTATTAGGAGTGTTTTCAAGCAACTGAGTGTAGGTTATATGAAACGACTTGTGCCATTGACAATCACGTTCATTGTGGGTTTTGTCCTTATTTTCTCGGTGTTCCTCCCACCAGCTGAAGGTCTGGATCAGACTTTCACATTATACTTCGATATTATCGCTGTTTTTGCTTTCTTTCTTGGTGGTGGTAACCTAATGCGGGTACATATTAACAAGCTTCGTCGCCAAAAGAAGGACTGGGGTTTCTCGGTAGTCACTATTGCAGGATTCTTGTTTATGTTGGCTGCCGGACTGTTCAAGATTGGCAATCCCGGCGATATCGCTACAGCGGTTGATACTCAGGGTTCGCTATTTAAGACTGTGTTTGATTATGTCATCAACCCTTTACAGTCGACCATGTATTCGCTGTTAGCTTTTTTTGTGGCTTCAGCGTCATATCGTGCGTTCCGAGCCAAGAATCGCGAGGCTACCCTGTTGCTGATTGCGGCTTTCGTGATTCTCCTGGGGAGAACTCCTTTTGGTATGATGGTAACTGGTTGGATACCCGATTCTTTCTCAATTTTTCAAATTCCAAACTTAGCTATCTGGATTATGAATTCGCCAAATCTGGCTGGCCAGAGAGCTATTATCATCGGAATCGGGCTGGGAGTAATATCAATGTCTTTACGACTCATACTGGGTGTTGAACGCTCCTATTTGGGGGACGATAATGCCTAACATTGGTGTCAGTATATCATTGCTGGTTATCTTTGGCGGATTAGCTTGGTTGCTTATCAGGTCTATTAGTGGACGTGAAGTAGATCGCCGAATCATTTTCGTTTTCATTTTTGTTGCCGTTGCTGCACCGCTGCTTTTCCCTATCACGTTCCAGGAAAAGGCAACATCTATAGTGCGCGATCTCTTTGACCGCATAGAAGAATTACCAGAAGGTTCCCATGTTCTCATCTCGTTTGATTTCGACCCGGCTATGGCTCCCGAAGTACAACCGATGGCAAATGCCATTTCCCGCCATTGTCTCGATAAAGGTCACCGTGTCATATTCATGTCTCTGTGGGCTACCGGTCAGTCGCTGATGACCACCACACTTACAAATGTGATTCTTCCCGAATTCCCAGAGAAAGTTGATGGCAGAGACTATGTTAATATAGGATTCAAGGCTGGAAACGAGGGAGTGTTGAATGTTATCGTGTCCGATTTCAAGAAGATGTTTCCCACCAATGTAAACGGTGTTCCTCTTGATAGTATGGAAATCTTCGAAGGTATAGAGTCCTGTGCCGATCTGGACTTTATCGTGGCTCTTGGAGGTGGACGTCCGGGTCCCAAAGAATGGGTGCTGTTTGTGGGGGATCCGGCTGATGTTCCGATTGGTGTTGGCG
The DNA here is from genome assembly GCA_003641415.1 of Candidatus Zixiibacteriota bacterium. Taxonomy (GTDB): domain Bacteria; phylum Zixibacteria; class MSB-5A5; order GN15; family FEB-12; genus B120-G9. The sequence goes on from QNAG01000006.1 coordinate 7,308, forward strand.
TAGCGGCAGTTGTAGCCCCTCAGTTGTATCCGTATTATCCTCAGCAGGTCATAGGGATTTTGGGCGGCATCAAAGGCGCTGCTGAATATGAATCGGAGTTGACTCATCGTCGTGAGCGATTTGCTGACATGGAGACACCGGGACTACACATGATGGGTCCGCAAACCCTAGCGCACCTGGTGATAATGTCGTTCATTATTATTGGCAACATTGCGTTCTTCAGGAAAAAGCGTTCAGGGAGTGACTCTCGATGAACCGCTCAACATATATCCTCACAGCGATTGTAGTCTTGCTGTTCATTGTAAGCTGGACGCTTAAGGCAGTATCCTTATCGGGTGAGGTTGATGACAACATTACACGCGGTTTCTTAATTACGATATCAGCGTTTCTTACTTTAGCTATTTTTTCGTTTCTGTACAAAGACAATCCATTTTACAAGTTTGCGGAGCATCTTTTTGTTGGTGTCTCGGCAGCGTTTTGGATGTGTCAAGGGTTCTGGTCAACATTGGTGGGTAACCTTTTCCCGCGTTTGTCCGAGGGGCTATCGAACTTCTTTATGGTTCCTTATCAATATAGTCCATACAATATAACCTACTGGATTCCGGTAATTTTGGGGCTTTTGTTGCTAATGCGTTTGTCGTCAAAGGCTGGCTGGCTTTCACGATGGCCACTGGCTTTTATCGTAGGTACTACTGCCGGACTTAATTTTATTCGCTATCTTCGCTCTGATTTCGTCGTTCAGGTTTCGTCTACATTCGTACCTTTACTTGGCAATGAATCTCACCCGTGGACAGGTATTGGCGACTTTTTCTCGCATCTGTCGTTGTCTGCTTCCGGACAATTTATGATGATATTGGCCAACTGGATTATTTTCTTAGGGGTCATCTGTGGTTTGATATATTTCTTCTTTTCCAAGGAACACAAAGGCGTCTTTGGTTTTGCTTCGCGAATAGGTATTTGGGTTTTAATGATTACATTTGGGGCTTCGTTTGGTTATACTGTCATGGGGCGTATTTCACTTCTAGTGGGGCGTCTTACGTTCCTTTTTAGAGATTGGTTGGAAATAATAAGTTAAGTTTTTTTGATAAATGGAAGGAGCAATATGAGTAATAAGCTTCTATTGATTCTATGTCTGTTACTTGTGTTAGGTGGTGCTCCAGCATGGGCTCAGGGGGTCGATCCACCAGATACAATGGTGGCGGTTGGCTCCATGGTCTTGTCACCCCCGGCTGTAGTATCCATGCTTCAGGCGAAGGATCAGGAAAACGATCATGGTCATGCTATTGATCTCTCTTGGGAGCTCTCGGTAGATGACGGTGGCGGGAACAAGTCTGTATTGTTGTATGAAATTTTCCTGTGGAAGCCATTTCTGTACGACACTATTCAGACACTCCGAGATCAGGTTGGGGTCGCCCATGGGCACTTGATACAAGGTGATGACGACAGCAGGGACTGGAAAGAAGAGTTCCGTCGTTCACGGGAAGAATTCGATGCGTTGATTGAACGTTTACCGGATGCCCATAAAGCTTACCCTAAAGATGGTGAGTTTTTGAATGTGGGTAAGGTGCCGTGCGGTGAAAAAGCTTTCAAACATATTGGTAGCAAGACCCGCGAGTCTGGAGACTTTCTGCCGGACTACACCGATCTTTATTACCGTGTTGACGCCGTGACAGCCAACTCTGAGATAAGATCATCATCGGAAATTATCGGGCCGGTTCAGTGTTATGGCCAGTGGTTCAACACAGGGCGCAAGCCGGTTCTGGCAGCAGTACTTATCTTCGGTTTCCTGACGCTGTTTTACGTCCAACGTGCCCGCAAAGGTGCCAATCTCTACGTGCGTCCTATTGGGGGAATTGAGGCTGTTGATGATGCCATTGGTCGTGCTACTGAAATGGGACGTCCGATTCTGTACGTGATGGGTTTGGGAACGGCTGCTGATGTGGCCACGATTGCATCATTCACTATTCTGGGCAGAGTGGCTAAAAGCGTTGCTGAATATCAGACACAGTTAATCGTTCCAACGTATGATCCTATTGTTATGTCTGTAGCCCAAGAGGTAGTTAAATCATCATATATGGATGCTGGCCGCGCCGATGCTTACAATGAAGACATTGTCTTTTTTGTAACGCAATCGCAATTTGCTTATGTTGCTGCTGTTAACGGTATCATGCTTCGTGATCTGCCGGCAACATGCGTTTATATGGGCAAGTTCTTTGCCGAGTCTCTATTGCTGGCCGAGACCGGTTCGCTGGCGGGATCAATCCAGATTGCCGGTACTGATGAAATCGCTCAGATTCCGTTTTTTATTGTGGCTTGTGACTATACTTTAATAGGTGAAGAGCTTTATGCAGCTTCAGCGTATCTCGGTCGTGAACCAGTTCTACTGGGATCGCTGAAAGCTCAGGATTACGCTAAAGCGGCAATACTAATTTTTGCAATACTGGGATTGGTTTCAGCCAACCTGGATTTCAGTTACTTCACCGAACTTTTCCACGTGACAAATTAGCAGGAGTGGATATATGAAAAGACAATTGCCATTCGTGCTGGTGTTCATTTTCGGCCTCTTCATGATGTTTCAATATTTTGTTCCCCATGAAATATCGGAGTGGATATACGAATTCCTGCTGGATTGGATCGTTATCATCGGGATTTTCGCACTGGCACTGGGTCTCTGGTCATTGTTCCGTGTATCAGTAGACAAAATTAAAATGCGTAAGGATAATTGGGGGTACTCATACATAACTTTAGCCGGGCTGTTCGTTATGGTAGCTTTCGGGTTCACGCATCGTGTGGCTGATGCCTGGGGTTTATATTTTATTTGGATTCTCCTTTCGCTACTGTGTCTTGGATCACTGATGCAGTTGAGAGCCGCAACGAATTCCAGACAAAAGAAAATGTACTTCGCCAGTGCTTTGATTCTTCTGATTTTATCAACCCTTGTGGCTGTTTTTGATGATACCTGGCGGTTTTATTTCTATACGGCCGAGGGATTGGAAAACAGTATGTTTCGAGCTTTCTTCGACTACATTCTGTTACCAATCCTTTCGACAATGTTTGCATTGTTGGCATTTTTTATAGCTTCAGCAGCCTATAGAGCTTTTCGAGCTCGTAATGTGCTGGCTACGCTGTTGTTATTAGCTGCTTTACTGGTTATGATACGGTTTAACCCGTGGATACAAGGTGACGAAGCTTGGGCTTCGAAAGCGTCCAACTGGCTTATGAACGTGCCCAATCTGGCCGCACAGCGGGCAATCGTCATTGGCATCGGGTTAGGTATTGTGGCTACTGCGTTGAAAGTTATCCTCGGTATTGAACGTGGATACATGGGGAAAGGTTAGGAGGTCTCATGGGCATCTTCGACAAATTGATGAAGCTGGACCGACGCTGGGTCTTTCTCCTGTTGGCCGTTGTTTGTGTGTGGTCCTATGTTGTTCCGTTCGATATCCCAATCAGGACAGAACCGGAATCGGAAGCAATCTATTCCTTCATAGACAGCCTGCCGCCGGGTGATATCGTTTTTATTGCTATTGACTATGATCCCAACAACTTGGCTGAGCTGCACCCGATGACGTATGCCGTTGTTGAGCATTGTTGGCGGAAAGAACTGAAGGTTATTTTTACTGCCCTGTCTCAAAATGGTCCCGGTATGGCTGATCAGGCTATCCGAGATATCAGTGACTCGCTCTTAGTAGACAAAGTGTATAACGGAGTGGAATTCAAAGGACGGGAAATTATCAGGGGAAAAGATTATTGTTTCCTTGGGTACAAACCCTACTATGCTCTGATTATTCTTGGTATGGGACAAGATTTCCGCCTGCCGTTTCCCACTGACTACTATGGCACGCCACTTGATTCTGTAGAAATGATGAAAGGCGTAATAAACTACGATCAAGTGGCCTGTGTGATTGATCTGTCGGGTGGTAGTATTACTGATGCCTGGATATCATACGGCCAGGGAAGGTTCAACTTCCCGTTAGCTTTGGGTCTTACAGGTGTTATGACGGCTCAGTACTATCCCTATCTCGGTTCTGGCCAGATTTTCGGGATTATGGGCGGACTGTTGGGAGCAGCCCAGTACGAAGAAATGGCTGATAATCCTGGCCGTGCAAAGGAGGGAATGAGGGTTCAGTTGTTTGCTCACCTGGTAATTATTTTCTTTATCGTTGTTGGTAATATTGGCTACTTCGTAACGCGATATAGACAGAAGAAACAGAAGGAGGTCAGCTAAATGGATTTCTATACTTTCCTCTGGATGACCTTTGCGGTTTTTGTAACACTGGCAACTTTTTCCTTCTTATATAAGGACAACCCGTTCTATAAGTTCGCAGAGCATTTGGTTGTTGGCGTATCAGCAGGATATTTCGTTATTATTCTCTGGCATAATGCGCTAGTGCCGAATCTATTTCAGAAACTTGCTGATGGTGACTGGTATTTCATTTGGCTTAACTCATCACAGCCTTGGTATATTATCCCAGCCATTCTGGGTGTGTTGATGTGGACGCGTTTTTCAAAAGACTATGGTTGGGTGTCACGCTGGCCTATGGCCCTGTACATTGGTATCTCTACCGGTATCGCTATTCCACTTGAGATGGCCAATCGTGTCAACAAGCAGTTATATGCTATGATGGCAGATATCGACTGGAGTCATTTCTTTGGTACTAATGGGTTTGATTTACTTGACGTCAACAGTGGTTTATCACAGGTTATCATTTTCGTTGGTGCGGCAGCTGCTCTTATCTATTTCTTTTTCTCAAAAGAACACACCGGTTTGTTTGGGAAAATAGCAACAGTAGGAATATGGACCCTTATGATCGGATTCGGAGCTTCTTTTGGCTTCACAGTCATGGCGCGTATTTCACTGTTCATTAACCGCGTTCAGGATGTAGGTGACTGGAGTGAAGCAGCTTGGGACTCAACTAATTCCAATTATGGAGCCGGATTTCAAATCGTGTTCTGGTTAATGGTTGCAATTGTGATCGGTTATATTATAAATGAGTTGCGCCAGTTTACTAAAACAAGATCACGAGCGAGTTAGAGTAAATAAATAAATCTTTAGAAAAAACCGCTGAGTTTCAATACTCAGTGGTTTTTTTTGTTGATTAGATATTTATTTGATATAACTATTGTTAATAATAAAGTCTGAGGAGTATAACCTCTAAAGCATAAGTAATTGAGACCCTTAAATGAAGTTAAATAATATAGCGAGCTGCCAGTTTCAAGGATATTATTGGTGGTGTATGGGGGGAGAGTTTGGTATTTCTTGTTTCTCTTTGAGTAAGCGAGAGTTACGCAATGTCGATAAGGGCAGCGTAATGTATTGATATATAGGAGGATAGCTAAGAAAATATATTTTATAAAAGTAAGTTATTGTCAAACTTAACATTAAGTGAAGTTTTTTTGCTTTACTTGAAGATTTAGCTTGACATACGGTAAAGTTTTCCTGTCTTTTTCTCTGGAGGAACCAAGGCGGTGTTATTTCAGAATGACCGTCTGCTTGAGTAGGCAAGGGTAGCCACAGCGCAAGCACAGGGAAAGTGAGGTAGGATTATGGCTCGGCCAAGAAAGACCGACCGATTCAAAACCATCACCGAAAATGCAGCGAGTTCAGGGAACGGGGGGAGGAAGAAAGGTAAGCTATCCAATGCGGAGGCTCGCCGTGAGTATCAGCGTCGGTATTACCAGATGCACAAGGAAAAGGCAAAGGAGTACCAGAGGCAATACAATCTGACTCACAAAAAGAAAGCTCGTGGAGGAGTGGGAGTACCCAGCTTCGAATGCCCGCGTGAGGTTGTTAGAACTACATTCAATAGTTTTGACATTATGCACGCACCCGTTGAGAAGACTCTTGAGATGCTTGAAAAAATTATTAAGGGCGAGCGGTTCTTTACTATGTAGTCATATCAAATGACATCTTTTTGGTGTCCGCAGCATACTTACTTAGTGTCTTTATTATTTTGATTCTGTTTAATATTGCTCGGGGAATAGCTTTTTAGTACATTCGGCAGATGAGAAATGGGAATTATAATTTTTGAGGGAAAAGTATGCCTGCTAAGAAAGTTACTTCTAAAAAGAAAACTATAGCTAAATCGGCTTCAAAGAAGACTACAAAGAAGACTACAAAGAAGTCTGTCGCAAAAAAGGAAGTTTCAGCAACATCTATGAAAACAACCAGGTCAGAAAATAAAACCGCTTCCAAGGGCAAATTCTATTACTTCTTTGGTAACAAGAAAGCTGATGGTGACGGTACAATGAAGGATCTGCTGGGTGGCAAAGGTGCTGGCTTGGCGGAAATGAGTAGAGCGGGGATACCAGTACCACCAGGGTTTACAATAACTACTGATGTTTGCCATCTCTATTATGAAAACGGGATGGAGATTCCTAAAGCTATTGATAAGGATCTCGAGAAATATATAGCCATGATTGAAAAATCCGTCGGCAAGAAATTTGGTGATCCAAATGATCCTTTGCTGGTGTCGGTACGCTCAGGGGCTAAGTTCTCAATGCCAGGCATGATGGACACAGTGCTAAATCTTGGCTTAAATCAGGAGACGATGGAAGGACTGGCTGCTAAAAGTGGGAATATGCGTTTTGCGCTGGATAATTATCGTCGTTTTATATCTATGTTCGGTAATGTGGTGCTAGGTATTGATAAAGAGCTCTTCGAGAAAGTAATCACAAAGAAGAAGGCTGACAAGCGCATTAAGCAGGACAGTTCTCTTCAGGAAGTTGACCTGAAGGATATCATTAAGAAATTTAAACAAATCTGCAAACGTAAATCGGGGGAAGTGTTTCCTGATGATCCTTATGTCCAGCTGCGAATGTCACGCGATGCTGTTTTCCGCAGTTGGAACAACCCTCGTGCTATTTCTTACCGTCGTATGCACGATATTTCATCTAAGCTGGGAACTGCTGTGAATGTTCAATCTATGGTGTATGGCAATATGGGTAACACAAGTGCTACGGGAGTTGGTTTTACTCGCAATCCCGCCACAGGGGAGAAGGAATTCTATGGTGAGTACCTGATCAACGCCCAGGGAGAAGATGTAGTAGCCGGTGTTCGTACACCCCAGCCGATTATCAAATTGGAAAAGGAGATGCCAAAGGTTTTCAAGCAGCTTAAGGAAATCACTGCCAGGTTGGAAAAACACTATCGTGATGTACAGGACTTTGAGTTCACTGTTCAGGATTCCGAGCTTTACATGTTGCAAACCCGCAGTGGGAAACGCACTGTACAGGCTGCTCTAAAAATTTCGGTGGATATGGTCCATGAGAAGCTGATTACAAAAGAGGAAGCGCTTCTGAGAATTGACCCTCAGCAACTAGATCAACTTCTTCACCCAAGTCTTGATTCAAATGCTAAATATGATATTTTGGCTAAAGGATTACCAGCATCACCTGGAGCAGCTAGTGGGAAAGTCTATTTTACTGCTGAGGATGTTGTTAAGCATTCCGGTAAGGTGTCCACTATCCTTGTCCGCGAAGAGACCAATCCGGATGATATTGAAGGTATGAATGTAGCAGCAGGTATTCTTACTGCTCGCGGTGGAATGACCTCTCACGCTGCAGTTGTAGCTCGTGGTATGGGCAAATGTTGTGTCTCCGGAGCGGAAGCTCTCAGAGTTTCACCAAAGAAGAAGCGGCTACAGGTAGGGAAACTGATCATCAAGGAAGGTGAGGTAATCACCTTAAATGGAACTACCGGAGATGTGATTCTTGGGAGTGTACCCACTATCGAGCCGGAGTTGTCTGGTGAGTTCTCTGAGTATATGGAATGGGCTGACAAAATTCGTACTCTCAACGTACGCACCAACGCCGACACTCCGCGTGATTGTCTTCAGGCTTTGAAATTCGGAGCTGAGGGAATAGGACTGTGTCGTACGGAACACATGTTCTTTGCTGAAGACCGCATTCCCATTGTGCAGGATATGATTCTTGCTGATTCTGCCGAGGAAAGACAGGAAGCCCTCGACAAGTTGCTAAAGTTTCAGAAGAAAGATTTTAAAGCTATCTTTGAGGCTATGAAGGGGAAACCGGTTACAATTCGGACCCTTGATCCGCCTCTTCACGAATTCCTCCCAAGAAGGGAAGAGGTTGAGGCGAAAATAGCCTCCCTGGATAAAATCGACGACGAATACGAGATTAAACTGGAGAAACTTCAAAAAGTAATCCAACGTTTGGAGGAACTCCATGAACTCAACCCTATGTTGGGACATCGAGGTTGTCGGCTTGGCATTGTTTATCCGGAGATTACGGAGATGCAGGTTCGCTCTATAATAATGGCAGCTTGTGATCTTGCTAAAGCTAAGAAGGTGGTGAAACCTGAGATCATGATTCCGCTGGTGGGACATGTAAACGAATTCAAGAACCAAAAGGAAGTTGTCGAGCGTGTAGCTAACGAAATCATTTCCAAACACAAGAAAATTAAGTTGGATTACAAAATTGGAACTATGATCGAGATACCACGAGCTGCGCTTACTGCTGATGAAATTGGCGCTGAAGCGGATTTCTTTAGTTTCGGAACCAACGATCTGACCCAGATGACAATGGGTTTCTCACGTGATGATGCCGGCAAGTTTCTGCCATATTACATCAAGCACGAAATTCTTCCTCGAGATCCGTTTGTGTCGATTGATCAGAGTGGTGTCGGTCAATTGGTGCGTATAGCTAAGGAGAAGGGACGTTCTGTCAAGCCGAATCTTAAGCTTGGTATATGCGGTGAACATGGTGGCGACCCGGTTTCTGTTACTTTTTGTGACGAAATTGGTCTTGACTATGTGTCCTGTTCGCCTTACAGGGTGCCTATTGCACGTTTGGCCGCTGCTCAGGCAACGTTACATAGGAAAAAAAGAGGAAAGGGTCGAACAGGTACAGAGTAAATCGAATATGTTTGTTTGACTTTTTTATAGATGGCGTAGCAATTTTCTATTGCGCACAACTCCCTGATAGGAAATGTGCAGATAAGAAAAATTGAATATTTAATGAGGTATTTATCTTCTGAATATGGTGTGTCGTCAAGGTCTAATTTAATGACTTGCCTATTAGAGAGTAGAGTAAAATGAAAAACGCACTTGATGGAATATTCAAACCAAAGTCGGTAGCTGTTATTGGTGCTTCAAGCCGAAAAGGCAGCATTGGCCGTGAAACGTTGCATAATATCCTGTTAGCAGAGTACAAAGGTAAAGTGTTCCCAGTAAACCCTAAAGCCTCTGTTATTCACTCAATCAAATCGTACTCGACTATTTTGGATGTTCCCGATGCGGTCGATCTGGCTATTGTAATCGTGCCGAAAAGGGAAGTTAAGGAGGTAGCTCGGCAGTGTGGGGAAAAAGGAGTTAAGGGGTTGGTTGTTATCTCCGCCGGTTTTTCTGAGATTGGAGCGGATGGGAAAAAGTTAGAAGAGGAAGTTCTCAATGTAGTACAGAATTATGAGATGCGAATGATAGGGCCGAACTGTTTCGGTGTTGTTAACACCGATCCAAAAGTAAACTTAAATGCTACTTTCGGAAAGATATTCCCACGTGTGGGACGCGTCGGATTTATTACACAATCAGGGGCAATGGGTGAAGCTATTATGAATACTGCTCGCCTGTTGGGTATTGGATTCTCTCTTGTTGCATCGATTGGTAATAAAGCCGATATATCGTCAAATGACATTCTTGAATACTTCAAAGATGACTCACAGACCGATATCGTATTACTCTATCTGGAAAACTTTGGTAATCCGCGCAACTTTACAAAGATTGCCCGTGAAGTTTCCCGATTTAAACCAATTGTGGCAGTGAAATCGGGACGTACTTTACTTGGTGCCAAAGCTGCCTCGTCGCATACTGGAGCCCTTGCCGGACTGGATGTTGGTGTAGATGCATTGTTTGATCAGGCTGGTGTTATGCGAGTCGATACCGTCGAGGAGCTGTTTGATGTTGCCAGAGCTTTATCAATGCAGCCTATTCCCAAGAGTAATAGGGTAGTGGTGGTTACCAATGCTGGAGGTCCGGGAATACTGGCCACTGATGCACTCATTAATAATGGTATGGAAATGCCTGCGCTATCAGCAACGACCGTTAAAGAACTCAAAAAGTTTATCTCTGCAGATGCATCGTTTTCTAATCCCATGGATATGGTAGCTGGAGCGGGGCCAAAAGAGTTTAAGATGACTCTGGATGCTGTCAAAGAAGACAATAGATATGATACCATCTTTCCAATTTTTGTACCTCCTGTTACTATAGATGAACTCGAAGTAGCCAAGCATATCCACGAGTCGATAGGTGACTGCAAAAAAACCGTTCTGGTCTGCTTTATGGGAGCTGGATTTAGTTCACCAGGCATTGAGTATCTAAAAAAGCATGGTATACCGGTTTATATCTTTCCGGAAGCAGTTGCAAAAACTCTGCAGACTATCGAAAACTATCGTCAGCGAATTATTGCATCCTTAGGTAAAATTAAGACATTTAAGGTTGACTCCGATACCGTTAAGCGGATTGTTGACGATACAATTGCCGCGGGGAAAGATGCTATTGTCGGTGAAGAAGCAATTGAAATTTTAAATGCCTATGGTATACCTGCTGCTGGTTATCAGTACGCTTTAAACAGCAAGGAGGCGGTAGATGTTGCCAACGCAATGGGTTATCCCGTAGTGATGAAAATTAACACTCCCTCTATTCTTCACAAAACAGAAAAGGGTGCGGTTATGATTGATCTCCGCACCGACAAGGAAGTCAGGTCAGCCTTTACTGAACTTAAGGGAAGGGTAAAGGAAGAATTGAAATCAGGGGATAAGTTTACTGTTGCTATGCAACAACATATTTCCGGCGGTATTGAAACTGTCATGGGAATGATGTGTGATCCTTCCTTTGGACCATTGATTATGTTTGGACTCGGTGGAATTTATGTGGAGGTTATGAAGGACGTATCTTTCCGTATTAACCCTTTGACTACAGTTCACGCTCACGAAATGGTAAAATCGTTGCGATCTTATCCTTTGCTGCAAGGCTATCGAGGAGCTCCTCCGGTAGACATTGCCACTGTTGAGGAAACACTTCTGCGTCTGTCGCAGTTGGTTAAAGACTTCTACTGCTTCTGTGAAGTAGATATCAATCCTTTTATCGCTTCACCAGATAAGGAGAAGTGTAAAGCTGTTGACGCTCGATTCCTGCTTCGCTGCTAAATATCCACAAAGGACGCTGATAACCACCTGATATATGAATAAGGTCCTCTGTTGGAGGACCTTAACTGTTTTCTACGGTGACCAGAGGAACTTATCAAAATCAATTGCGTCGTCGGTATTAAAAACTATACCCTCATTTTCCAGAAGTGACCTTTGCAGCTCATATCCACATCCACGATCCAGAGAGATATGTCCCTGACGGTTAACAACCCGGTACCAGGGTAGACCTTCTTTCCTCGAAGATGAATGCAACACACGAGCCACTTGCCGCGCTCCCCGTGGATTTCCGCTCAGTGCTGCAATTTGCCCGTAAGTGGCTACTTTTCCCAGTGGAATTTTTAATATGATCTTTATTGCTTTCTGATGAAACGAATCAACCATTGATTATCTTCTGATTGGTAATATAAAAAAGTGGTGATGCCGCTTGCTTAAAAAATCCATACCTGATAAATAGTCGAGATTTACTTCACTATTTACATCAGTTTCATATTGTCTATAAGGCGAACGCCATGGATTATCACTGCCAATGAACAGATAGTTCCCTTAGCAATCTTCTTAACTGGTCGAAGAGTTGAGAATTCGTTGAAAGCTATGTAGTCAATTCCCGCCGTGGAACACGTTGCCTTGATTACCGCTCTCATTTCTTTTTCAATTTTTTCAGGACTAGTAATACCGGCCTTTACCATATCCCGAGCGCTCCGAAGCGCATAGTAAAGACATAAAGCATCAGAACGTTGTTCATTATCGAAAAAAGCGTTGCGCGATGACATAGCGAATCCTTCTGGCTCGCGTACTGTAGGAGCAATAATGAACTTAATCGGATATCCAAGATCGGTTGTCATTTGTCGGAGTACAACTGCCTGTTGGAAGTCTTTCATCCCGAATACTACTACGTCCGGACGGCATATATTATACAGTTTGGTTACAACTGTGGTTACACCGCGGAAATGCGTTGGGCGGCTGGTTCCTTCCAGGGTTCGGGTTAGTTCTTCAACTGTTACGTATGTCTGGTAATCGTCCGGATAGATATCGATAGCTTTTGGGATAAAGACTATATCCCCGCCCGATAGACGAATTTTCTCTATATCATTCTTTTCATTACGAGGATAACTACTAAAGTCCTCTCCCGGAGCAAACTGGGTCGGGTTGACAAATATGCTAACGATGACCACATCTGCTTTTTGGGCTGCGCGACGGATAAGTGATAGGTGCCCTTCATGAAGACTGCCCATGGTTGGCACCAAACCGATTGTTTTTCCTTCACCGGTAATCTGGCGTGCCATACGCTGCATGCTCTTTATTGAGCGAATAATTTTCATGCCAACAGGTATAAGCGATTACACTACGTGCGTCAAGAGTGCAAATAGTTTCTTTATCCAAAAGGTGGAGATGAAATTAATCTGTCTTGCAGAAGAAGAATACGATGATGACTTATGCATTACCTCGAATAGTCTCAATTGTCTGGATGAGTTTGTTCATTTCTAATTCACTTTTCTAAATAGAAAATAGATATATGCTGCGCATGTAGCAAATCATTTTACTTGAGGGAGTCTCTGATTATCAGGTCATGATCAAAAGCCAATGACATGTTGAGATAATCACTTGTTCTGATTACCCTCGCTGCGTCTGTGTCTGCTTGCAATTCCCCTCCAACTGGTGTGGCACGGAAAACAATTGACACGGTGTGACCTCGCGGATCACGTTTTGGGTCCGAGTATACTCCAACCAGATAATCGAGCTTTATATCCAGGCCGGTTTCTTCTTTAGCTTCACGCACTGCCGCCTGCTCGACTGTTTCGCCAATCTCCACTCCACCACCGGGAAGCGCCCAAGTGCCTTTAAAAGGTTCCACACCACGCTCAATAAGTACAACATCTCCGTTGGAGTACACAATGACAGTATCCACCGCTAGTGTTGGGCTGGCCATAGCAAATCCTCCAGTTGACTCAAATGCAATTACAGTAGTTGTTCCTGAGTTGATTTTTTTAGGGACAATTACTGTTTTGAAAAGGCTATTCCATTTATTCCAATCTATCCATGAATTCCGACATAGCCTTGAAGAAAGAATCCGACATAGCCGATACAGATTGATCAACGAGGTCATTAATCTTAAGACTATTTCCTCCAACCGTTCCGATGCGATAACAGGGGACATTATGCTCTTTGAAAAGTTCTTCAATCTTTAAGACGTCTTCAGGGATACAACTGATAATCACGCGAGATTGCGTTTCGCCAAACAGGAGAGCATCAGGGCGTACGCTATCATCTAATTGTATGGTTGCTCCGATCTGATAATCCAGATTTGATATACAGCTTTCAGCTAAAGTAACAGCCAAACCGCCATCACTAACATCGTGTGCTGATTTTATTAAACCTGATTGAATCGCTTTTAATAAAGCGTCCTGTGTTTTTTTCTCAGAAGCCAGATCAAGTGGAGGAACAGGTCCCCGGTTTTGCCTGTAAACAGTGTGGAGATATTCCGATGCTCCCAGGTGTTCAGTATTATCCCCTAGTAAAAATATTACATCATTCTCTTCTTTGAACCACTGAGTTGTGATGTGGTTGACGTCTTCAACCAAGCCTATCATGCCGATAGTGGGAGTGGGGAATACAGCTCGTTCGGGGTCTTCGTTGTAGAACGAGACATTACCACCGGTAACAGGAGTGTCAAAAACACGACATGCCTCACCCATTCCAGCTACAGCCTCGGAGAATCCATAATATATTTCAGGCTTGTAAGGGTTGCCGAAATTCAAGCAGTTAGTAATGGCTAAAGGATGCCCTCCGGAACAAACTATATTTCGAGCAGCTTCCGCTACTGCACTCTCTGCACCAAGACGCGGATCGATATAACAGTAGCGGCCATTACAGTCGGTGACCATAGCCAGGGCCTTGCGTGTTTTTCTGATCCGCAAAACAGCCGCATCCGAACCCGGTCCAACAGCGGTGTTGGTGCGGACCATAGAATCGTACTGATCGTAAACCCAACCTTTATTGCAGATATTGGGGGCGGCCAGCATGGTCAACAAGTCAGCATTCCAGTCGCGATCAAGTGAATAATCCGCTATGTTGAACTTAACGATATCATCCATGTAAGCAGGTCGTTTTGTCTCCCTATGATAAACCGGCGCATCACCGCCAAGCACAAGAGATCTGGAAGGTACCTGAGATACAACTTCACCGTGCAGCTTAACTGTGAAAAGACCATCGGAAGTTACTTTGCCAATTATGGTTGAGTCCAGCCCCCACTTGTCAAACACTTCGCGCACAGCTTCTTCCTTGCCCTTTTTAACGCACACCAGCATGCGTTCCTGTGATTCGGAAAGAAGTGTCTCATACGGTATCATCCCCGGTTCGCGAACGGGGACTTTGTCGATGTCTATCTCGACGCCCGCTTCTCCTTTAGCAGACATCTCTGAGCAGGAGCAAGTAATTCCTGCAGCTCCCATGTCCTGAATGCCTACCGCAAGTCCCTTCTTAATTATTTCCAGTGTAGCTTCGACTAACAGCTTCTCCGTAAATGGGTCCCCGACCTGTACCGAGGAACGCTTCTCTTCTGATTCTTTGCTGAGTTCTTCGGATGCGAATGTCGCTCCGTGGATGCCATCACGTCCGGTCTTGGAGCCAACTATCATAACCGGGTTTCCCTCGCCTTTAGCCACAGCTGAGATTATGCCATCCGTTTTGACAATTCCCACCGCCATAGCGTTGATGAGTGGATTTCCAGTGTATGCTTCATCAAAGTATACTTCACCAGCCACCGTGGGAACGCCAAACGAATTGCCATAGTCGCCGATTCCTCGTACGACGCCATCGACCAGATAGCGTACGCGAGGATTGTCGGGTGAGCCAAAACGCAGCGAGTTGAGCGAAGCAATCGGTCGGGCGCCCATAGTAAAGATATCGCGCAGAATGCCGCCGACACCAGTTGCCGCACCCTGGTACGGCTCCACTGCTGATGGATGGTTATGTGATTCAATTTTGAAAACAACTGCGAGTCCATCGCCTATATCTACCGCTCCTGCGTTTTCCTCGCCTGTCTCAGTTAGCAGGTTCTTACCTTCACGAGGGAGCGTCTTCAGCAAAGCGATTGAGTTCTTATATGAACAATGTTCCGACCACATTACCGAGAATAATCCCAGTTCCGTGTAATTCGGTTCTCGTCCGAGGATTTCTTTTATGCGTGCGTATTCTTCTTCGTTTAGTCCGTGTGCTGCTACCATTTCAGGCGTTACCAGCGGCTGTTCGTAGGCTCTATCCACGATTCCTCCTTCAGTTTGAAGAAGTGAATATAATGGTGAATGTAACTGTGGTCAACGATGAGTAACATGCAAAAAAATAGGAGTCATCGTCCTGATGACTCCTTCAATCCCCACCAAGTGAAATAACCCTTCACCGCCATTCTTGCTATGAATGATCTTTATTCCACGTATAATAAAGCAACAATATACATGCCAGAATGCCGCATCATTTCAATGTTGTGTTTAAGAGCATAAGCCACAATTAGTTGCAAGGTTGCTTCTCTATATGTTATGGAAGTATGAGAGATAAAAACGCATATCCTGCGCCAGATATAATTTGCTAATAAGTCGCTATTGAAATGTAAGACTTTATGTTACATCACATTAACTAAACATAACGATACAATTGTTTTTCCTGCTGATTCTTGCGCTTTTAAGCAATAAGCAGTTGCTGCGTCTTTATTTTCGGTGAGGAAGATGGACACATGTTCCGTGAAGGTCATGTGCAGCTTCCATCAATGACTCTGAAATAACCGGATGGCCAAAGATTAAGTCCCCTAGTTGCTTAACAGTTATTCCTTGACGAATTGCCAATGCTGCTGTGTGGATGATTTCTGTCGCATGTGTTCCCATAATGTGCACTCCTAGAAGTTGATCATTATCTTCGTCTCCGATCACCTTAACCTCGCCGGAAATCTCATCTTCCGCATGAGCTTTGCCAAGAGCACGCAACGGAAACCTTCCAACTGTAATTTTGTATTTCTTTGCGGCTGCTGCTTCACTTAGACCAACCGAAGCTACCTCGGGATGAGTGAATATCACCGAAGGTACACCCAGATAGTTTTTCTCGGCTTGGCCACCCAGGGCATTGTCGATAGCTACTTCGCCATCATGAACGGCTGTGTACGCCAAGAGCATTTCACCACGAACATCACCGATGGCGTAGATATTGTCGATATTGGTACGCATGTGGTTATCAGTTTTGATAGCCCCGTTCTTGTTCAGTTCCACCCCAATATTCTCAAGACCGAGGTCTTCTGTATTGAAAGCTCGTCCCACCGCTACAAAAGTTTGTTCTGTTTCGATTGTTTTCCCGTTAGATAATTCAGCCTGTACACTTCCAGGCCCGGCAACTAGTGAATTGATGGTTGTCCCTGTGTGCAGCTTAACTTTAAGCTTCTTCAACTCGCGTTGGATCAAGCGCGCAGAGTCGGAATCCTCAAGTGGCAGCGCTTGCTGAAGCATCTCCACTACCGTAACCTGTACGCCGAGCATTGCTAGCATAAAGGCCCATTCACAACCAATCACACCAGCTCCAACAATCAAAATCGATTTGGGAAGTTTCTGCAATTCGAACATATGATCGGAATTGAGTACTTTTTTTCCATCAATTGACAGCCCCGGAAGATCACGAGAGCGTGAGCCTGTGGCGATGATGATATCCTCAGTATCAAGAACAGTCTCTGTACCGTCAGCAACAGATACAGACACTTTATTATGGTCGAGCAATCTGCCGCGTCCTTTGATATATGTTACCCCGTGAGAATCAAACAGCTTCTCTATGCCCCCGACCAACATATTTACAATGTGATTTTTTCGCTCTATCATTACCGGCCAATCATAAGAAGGAGGGGTCTCTATATTAATTCCCAATGTGCTGGCGTTTTTGATTTTGTGATATAGAGTAGCCGAGGCTATCAGAGTTTTGGAGGGAATGCATCCTCTATTGAGACAGACTCCTCCGAGTCGATCAGTCTCTACCACTGCAACTTTGGCGCCTTTTATTGAGGCTCTTATCGCAGCGGTGTAGCCACCTGGTCCGCCTCCGATAATTACAATATCATATGGTTTTATCAACAGACCTCCATCCACTCGGATAATAGTACATTTGGTTTTAATTTATAAATTTCTTCCCAAGGGGCAATAGGAATGAACAAAAAAAGACCGGCCTATTTCGGCCGGCCAGTTTGTTTTCAGACTAGGTTACAGTCCAGCGGTGAACGTTACAATCACGCGCATGGAATCAATATGTACATTAGTGTTGTCAGCCCCGCCGGCTTCCATGGCAAAGATACGTAACGACCCGCTCTCAACGTAGCTCTTAAGTTTGTCTATACCTTTAAGATAAGTAAAGGATTGTCCGTACGTTATATATGTTTTAGCACTGTCTGGCAGTGGGATATCGTCAAGTATCAGCGTGGCTTTATTCTCAACCTCACTCCGTGAAGTAAGATGATTCAAACCGGAACCCACATAAGTAGCATAGACCCGATAGGTTTTTTCAGTATCGGTATTGTTAGTAGCCCAAAGCTCAAAACCAACCAAATCAATATCCTTAAGATATTCTCTATGATCCTTCCATTCGGAGGCATCGGTCATATCAACCTGACCATAGAAAAAATTGCCAGTCCAAGTCAGAGTTTCATTTTCGGCGAGCTTGAACGAAATCACCCAGGTGCCGCTGATTACTCCGCAGGCCAGAAACAAGAGGACTGCCGCTACGCCAAACACACCCAGTTTTTTACTGATTGTCTTCATGCAGTCATCCCTCATTTACCAAAATAAAAGTTAATGCCAGCAGTTACGGCTCCGGACTTCTTTGTACCGCCACCATCAGTTGATATAACCGCAACATGACCTCGGAAATCTAACCCTACTTTTGAAGCCACACCTATCTCGACACCAAAACCAGTTGACCAGCCTGTGTTCTTGTTTTCAGTTCCAACCTGATCAAGGCTGGTAGCATAGTAGCCAATTCCAAAAAGACCATACGGTTTGACACCAACGCCTCCGAATGATCCACCTAAAACGGCATCAAGACAATAAGCGGTTACTTTTGCTCCTTCCAGGTCGGAAGTGAAATCATCAAACTCTGGGTTACCGTAACGTGTGAAGTTTAGTCCTGGTTCTATCACTATTATAGGCAAGAGCTTAATTCGCGCTTTGAATCCAAAAACAGAGCCTTGTTTCTGATCCTGTTGAGCGATAGGGAATTCTAATCCCCCACTCACTCCTGCTCCCAAACCAATCATTCCAGCATGAGCCGATGGCATCAGAAAACACATCAACAGGATTGAGATTAACCCTACCCTCATCGTACCTCCATCATGTTCTCTCTAAATCATATATACAATAACAGATTAGAGTAGCGGCTGTCAAGTAGATACTC
>QNAG01000007.1 GCA_003641415.1 Candidatus Zixiibacteriota bacterium
CAGAGAAAAACCTCACTGCTTTATATTTGCTTTCCACCAACCTGACATATTCATTTTGAAGAGGTTTTAGCGAGGGCTATTCTGGCTCTCAAAACGACTGAGTATGTGATTTAATTCACATTATTTTGTTACCTCATGGCCTGTCTGGACAGTTAGATATTGTGACATATTTCACAATATTAGTTGATCACAACCCCTTCCTGAATATCTGCATCTATCGTCATTTTTTCTGTTGCTTACTATTTTGATCTTTCAACTGAAGGTAGATCAGCCTTCAGGAGGGATTATAATTTCACGATATATTCTCTCTTATATTCCGTGTCATTGTGATAACATTCACAATTCGCTAAGGTCTCAAATGATCTACCAGACAATCTCTGGCTTTCTAAGGAAGCCCAAGGATATCGCTACAGACGAAAGCCGACAAAGTAGCCATGTGATATTATTCACATATACACCATTCCATTGCTTCAAATTGATGTATAGGCGAGAAGGCTTTGAACTCAATAGATAGTGAAATATATCACAATATAACCGTTCAGACTCACGAATATTATTCCCTTATGGAAGTTCATTCCGTAGCTCCGCGAGCAATTCATTATTTCAACCGTTTTTGTCCTGCCCGGAGGACTTCTATAACTGGAAACTACTTTAGTAATGGCAAGGGTTCGTTACTTATGATAATCAGGTTTTTTAGTGTGTTTTGTTACTACCCGCTGTCGTAATTGGACAAATCTTCTTTTTTTTCAAAAAAGTTCTTGACAATTGGGCAGTATTTGTTATTTTGTGGTCAGTCCAGGGAAACAGTTGTGTTTTAGTGCTTCTGTTTTGAGACTGTCGCACCTTTAGTAACGTTAAGCAACAGTTTACGTTACTTCAAACTTAGGCTCATTCGAATCGGTTTTCATAGAGACATTGAAACCATCGTGGGATGTTATATTTCATAGGTTTTATTCGTCTTGAAGGTTTAATCAAATCAAGCTCAAGTTCTTTGCCCTGTGTTTTCTGCTGATATTATTTCGGTGGAAGTTACAGTTGGTTGAAGGTGAGTTTGATGGGATCCGGTTCCCTTCCCTTATTAAGGGTAAAGATCGGAAATGATAGGGTAACATATCTGGTATATTCCAGATAAAGTTATCCAATGTAATGACCTTTAGTTAATAAAGGAGCATTCTAATGATGCAAAAAAGAACGCTATATTCTTTGTTGCTGACCTCCTTTATACTGGTATTTGCGTTCACGTCGGCTATAGCCCAAGAGGTTACAGTCGACAGCAAATCGGTAGCACGCTGCCAGGAACAGTCAATCGATCTTATGTTGACTAATCCTGATGCCATAAGCGCTTTTGAGATCATCTTAGAGGTGACCTCAACCAGCGGCGGCGCTTTCTTTACCGATGTTAATGTCGTGTGGGATGATAATTTGACGGTACTCACCAATCGTATTATTGATGTTATCGCTCATTATGATGGAACCCCCGACACTATCCGTATTGCCGGTATGTTAATTGATGCTGGTGACGTTTGCCTTGACCCCTCAACTGATCTTGTTGTGGGTGAGGTAGTATTCACCACCAATGATGTTTGCGATGGAACAATAGAATTGGCTGGTACTGATTTTGTATATCAGAGTATTCCAGTTTCCACGGCTTCCACGCAGTTTGTTGATTGTGCAACTACTACATTAGTTCCGGTGGTTGTTAATACCGGAACTGTGACTGTAGCCAATCAGGCTCCGACCATCGAAGGTATCGCTGACGCAACACTCCATTGGGGCACTGCCTATTCGGGTGCCGCCTTTGGCGACGATCCCGACCTGGTCAATGGCTGCGAAGGAATTACCTTCAGCAAGGGTACTCCTGCTCCGGCCGACCTTTCGGTTCAGAACGATGGTACTATTTACTGGTTAACCACCGGTGCTGATGTTGGTAATCATGAAGTTACTGTCGTAGTGACCGACGAGTGCGGCGCTACAGCCCAAACCACTTTCTTCATCTGTGTAGAAAACACTCCCCCCGAAATCACCTGTCCGACCGACACGGTTCGTATCATTTGGGGTGAGACAGCAGGTGGAATTGTAACTGGCTTTGATCCTGATGGTGGCCCCAATTCGTTGGCGTACTCGGTAGCCGGTTTCAATGGCCCGGGCGCTCCTTCGATTAACCCGGCCACTGGTGTTTGGGAATGGGTGACCATAGAGGATAATCCCTACTTAGGTCTGTTCCAGCTTGATCTGGCTGTGACCGATGGTGGTAACATTGATCCTCCATGTGCTCCAGCTAATGCAGACACTTGCAGTGTTTATGTGTTGGTTATTCCGACTATTCGGGCCACAATTGAGAAGACTCATGGTACCATTCAGGGTAATTCTGAAGAAGTCTCTATTTATCTCGACAGTCTCATTGATCCTGAGATCGAGATGGGTGGTTTTGACTTCTTGATTCACTATGACGCTTCTGCTCTATACTTCCAGTCAGCAGTTCCGGGCCAGATGCTCGTTGATTGCGGTTGGGAGTATTTCACCTTCCGTTATGGTGCCAATGGTAACTGCGGTCCTAGCGCCTGTCCGAGTGGAGTACTACGTGTAGTAGCTATGGCAGAAACGAATAACGGTGCCAACCATCCGGCCTGCTTCAGCGCTGATGATCCGATTAACGGAACCAACGCTGGTCAGCTGGTTTCATTGAGCTTCTTGGTTACGAACGATCGTACGTTTGAGTGCATGTATGTGCCGATCCGCTGGATCTGGTATGACTGCGGTGACAACACGATCTCGTCCAAGAGCGGTGATACTCTGTTCCTGTCAGATGAGGTCTTTGACTATGACAGCTCGCTTTCTGTTCATAATCTAGGCGCTGAGTTCCCGTCTTTCTATGGTGCCAACGCTAGTTGCGACACCGAGGATAAGTACTTCCCGCTCCGTCTGGTCGACTTCTACAATGGCGGTATTGACATTGTCTGCGCCGACTCGATCGACGGTCGTGGCGACCTTAACCTCAACGGTCTGCTAAACGAAATCGCCGACGCTGTTCTGTACACGAACTACTTCGTCTATGGTTTGGGTGTCTTCAACTATGTTGATGCTCAGACGGCGGCTTCCGATGTGAACGCTGACGGTATCCCATTGACAGTTGGTGACTTAGTGTACCAGATTCGTATCATCGTTGGTGACGCTCAGGCGTATCCAAAGAGCATTGCTCCGACTGCGGTTGATATGGTTATCAACAATGGTCGTATGTCAATTACCAACAACGTACCGATGGGCGCCGCTTTTGTGGTGGCCGAAGGTCAGGTAACCCCTGAGTTGCTGGCAAATGACATGGATATGATGTATGCTTATGATGCTGCCAATAACCAGACTCGTATCCTGGTTTACAGCATCAGCACCAACAGCTTCACCGGTGAATTCCTTGATGTTCAAGGCGAACTGGTGACTGTGGAGATGGCGACTTATGAGGGTCATCCGGTTAAGATCGAGATGATTCCTTCCGAGTTCCGCCTGGCTCAGAACTATCCGAACCCGTTCAACCCGACAACTACTATCTCCTTCGACGTTCCGGTTGCAACCTCTTACAATCTAACCATTTATAATATCAATGGTCAGGAAGTAGAGCGTTTTGCTGGTACGGCAGAAGCTGGTGTATTTGAAGTCGAATGGGATGCCTCCAACGTTGGTAGTGGTGTATACTTCTACCGCCTCGAGGCCGGTGACTTCTCTGCTACAAAGAAAATGGTTCTGGTGAAGTAGTTACTACTTCTTCAGTTTTACCATAAACTGCAAAAAGCCCGCCTTAAAGGCGGGCTTTTTGTTACCCATATATTCAGCTTACGAAAAAGCTCTTAGAATGTAAAGCCGACAGAGAATCTCTGGGAGTTCTGGAGCCGTCCCAAATCCTGCCACGAGTAGTCGATAAACAACCTGGTGCTACTTGAGACAGCGGTTTTGAGTCCGGCGCCCAGAGCAAGGGTTTCCTCGTCATAGTTGAACTTATAGCCACCTCGCAGGAAAAACTGCTGCGAGAACGAGTATTCGGCCCCGATAACACCATGTTGAAGGTTATCATTGGGATGCTTTAGTTCACCAGCAAGGGTAACAATAGATTTGGGTCCCATCTCGATATCGTAGGCCATGCCAACTCTGAACACCATAGGCAGGTTATAGGGGGTCGTTTTGACCTGAGCGCCAACACCATCATTGGCTCCCTCTCCCTCAAGTGCATCGTAATTGACATCCAGATCGGGTCCATTGAAATCCATCTCCGGCCCCATATTGCTGATGGACATCCCCAGCCGCAGGGACCGATACCCAGTATGCAAAAGGGTACCGAAATCGAAGGCGAAACCGTTGGCGCTCTCATTGTGAATCCGTTCGCCGATGTACTTGACGGTTCCACCAAATGAGAACCGGTTAGTCAATTGGCGGGCATACGAAACCCCTACAGCATAGGATGTTGCCGAGTAGTAGTCTCCAGTGCCGGTCTGATTCTCAAAGGTCGTGATTTCCTGGTCCCCCATAGAGAGGACAGTAGCCGAGACTGCAAAGGTGCCTACATCCTCAAAATATCGAGCCAGGGCGAAGTAGTTGAGATTGATATCAAGCACCCAGTTTACATTTGTAAACCCGACAGCTGAGTTATCGATTTCAGCCAAACCGGCCGGATTCCAGTAGGCCGCATAGATATCGTCTACTATCGCAACAGCTGCATCTCCCATAGCTTGGTATCGAGGTCCGACACCCATCTTGAGAAACTGAGCTCCAGCCGAGCCCACTTTGGCGAAGTCGGCCTGAACACTGCCGGCCACCAGAAGCAGGAGTATGGCGAGAGCTGTAATTATGTTCTTCATCCTTTACCTCCTTTACTTTATGATGGCGAAGCGGCCCAGGTGTTCACCGTAGGTCGATTCGACGTGAAACAGATATATTCCCGATGCGACTTGCTGACGATTCATTGACAGCAGGTTCCATCGAGCGGTTCCAGTTCCATCAGTGTGTTGCAACGTCTGCACCAGATCACCAGCCAGAGTATATATGCGAATGGTGCACTCATCAGGTACGCTTTGGAATTCAATTACCGACTCCCCTTCGGCGGTCTCTACCATAGCTGAGTAACGACCCAGGTATGGATTGGGTACAACCCTGATGTCATCCAGGTCAGCCTTCGCAGTAGCGGTGTTAATCCCGTCAGCTTTGAAAGTGAACTTATCATCAGGACCGTTTAGAGCTGCGCCGGCAATTGTAAATACGTCACCATCAGATGGAGTTCCCTCGGGATAGTCGAGTTCGAACATCCAACCATAGTAGTACGGGAAAGCATAAGGTGTTACAGAAGCGGTGGAATCATATGGATAGTCAATAATCGTTAATAAATCGTAGGAATCCCAGACATAGTTTTCATCCCAGTCGTAGACGGCCAGAGAGACCTGCTGATGGGTGGTAGTATTCCATGCTTCATATGGCACCATAATTGGGAAATCGGTGCCATAGAAACCATCCAGCACCCAGGTGGCGCGGCTGGAATCGCTGGTATATCGCAATTCGAAATCTGCGCGATACTTGGCGTTTCCAAAAACATCACCATCATCTCCAGTAAACACCGGCAAACAGGGACCATAGAAAGCATACATAGCCAAAGTAGTATCAGTGCTGGCAAAGGCGGTTTGTCCATGGCTTTGCGGCAGGAGGTCGGCGTCATTGACAACGACACGCAATCCCTGGGCTACTTCATATTCTCCGGCGTCAGCATTGACGAGAGTCTGGTTGGCCAGAACCGTATCACCGGTGGTTTCGTTTATCAGGTGCCAGTAGGTTTGTTCCGGAGTATCCTCGAAGACTACGCTGTAGTCGGCTCCCTGCAGGAGAGAACGATCAAAAACAACCGGAAAGACCTCGCCTTCAGACTGTTCCCAGAGGCCGTTATATTCATGGGTTATCGTACCGGCAGCATCGAAATATCCTGCCGGATCTTCGACAGGGGTAGCGGCTATCACGTTAGCAGCCTCACCGGCAATACCGAAACCGGATTGCAAAGGATCAACGCCAAGCAACGTATCGCCGCCATCGAAGGCTACCAGACAATACCAGTATTCGACTCCGTTATATAGCCCGGTATCGATAAATGAGTGCGGAATTGGATCACCGGGGTTGTTTACGGTGTACAGGGCAACAGGTTGATAATCAATGGTCAGACAACTGTTACCGGTCTGGTAATTGACAATTCCCCAGGTACGACCTTGATTATCGCTACGGTACAATTTGTAGCCAACGAAGTCTACCTCTCCTGACATCGGATCGACATCAACTTCAGCTGTATCATTCCAGTTGATATAAGCTTTACCGTTGGCTCCCTTAACCGTCAGAGACGGAGTAGCTGGTGGCTGAGGGCCAACATAATTGTTTTCGTACAGATCTTGCGCCATTGCAGCGTTAGCCCGGAAATCATCTTCATCCGCGCCTGCGATGATAGCAAAGGCTACCCGTACAGTTTTCCCAGCTTCCAAATCGATCCCGCGAGTACACTGAATATAGTACTGGTCGGTAGGTGGTA
This sequence comes from Candidatus Zixiibacteriota bacterium, assembly GCA_003641415.1. Taxonomy (GTDB): domain Bacteria; phylum Zixibacteria; class MSB-5A5; order GN15; family FEB-12; genus B120-G9. Next base: position 6,545 of record QNAG01000007.1, read on the forward strand.
GAGGATCATCGAACTGAGCCGCATCTATTAACTCAAACCTGCCGGCGTCAGTAGCAGGCAGCATTTCCCACTCACCTGTCCGGAAAGCGGTCATGCCGATACCATCCGGAGTCTCAAGGAACTTGGTGCCGCATACGCCGGTTCGTACTGTTGGTCCCCAACCGGGGTCGGTACCTACAACATCGTAAGTCCACGCGAGGTTCTCATCGGTATCGTAGGCGACCATGTCATGCAATCGGCCGTTTTCACCAAAACCGTCCAGACCGCCCACGTCAATATCTATGTACAGACCGAAGGCGAAATTAGCGTAGTCACTGGTTGAGGTATTGGTAATCTCCATGACAACGAACATGAAGTCTTCATTATAGCAGTAATTCCACTGGTACATGGTATGGGCTATTTCGAGTCCTAACAGGGGATTTCCACTGGCAACATCACCGAAACGGAAGTGCGAGTCCTGAAGTGAGGTCGGTCCTCCCTGTGAAAAGCTGGTCGAAAGCGTATTATAGACCTCGTTATAGTCCCATTCACCAATTTCTGAATTCCAGACCCTCCAACCGCGAGCGGCATTGCCATTACCTTCACCCACAGTATCATCAGGGTTATAGGCATAGTACCGTGTGGAGTCGGTTGAAAGAAGAATCTTGTAGGGATTGTCCGTGAAAGACTCTTCCGGCAAAGCCTGGAAATCGTCATCGGTGTTGGCCACTAAAGTATCACCCTCAGGTGTTATTGCTCCCATCCAGTACTTGATCTCGGCGATGTACGAATGGCCAGAATTGCGCGGCCACTCGCCGGATGGAAGACCATAGTGGGAATAACCGCCAATTCTTCCGAAATTGTCGACGGTCGTCACTATATTGGCCATGTTATGGGTGATATAATCCATTGTAGTCGGTTGCGGAGACAGGCTTAGATCGCCTCCTGGATCTCCGGGCTGTCGGGGCTGTGGCGCTGCCCCCATTACAGCAGTTGCCTGTATCAGAAACGCAAGTCCCGCAACCAGGCAAATGACAGAAACGTGTTTGTACATCTTCATAATCCTTTGCTCCGGTTTAGAAGTTAAGTTCTAACCCGGTCCTGATTGTCCGGGGCGGTGAAAAGTTTTGAGGATCATTATCATATAAATTGTCATAGTGGTCTACTTCCTGCTGGCTCAGAGACAAGCCGGCCTGAGTATCCCAGCCGTCATTGTCCGCCAAACCAGTGCGGGAGTAAACATTGATTACATTGCGACGGTTGAACAGGTTGTCAACCTCGACAAATAGTGTCAGTTTCATGTCCCCCGCTCGGAAACCGAAGTCCTTGTTGAAACGCATATCGACAGAGTATGATGCGGGCAACCTGCCCTCATTGCGTTCACCCAAACGACTGCCGGAGGCATCGGTCTTTGTATAAGGCAGACCGGAGCCATAATAGCCAACAAAGGTTAAGGCCCAGGCGCTAGGCAGTTTCAACCCAAACATGTTTGCCTGCCAGTCTGATGGAGCCTGATAGCTAAGTACTCCGTTCACCGTATGTCGTTGGTCGAAATCCAGGGGGAACTCAGAAAGTGGAGCCAGGGTATCGGTTGTTGATGTCAAATAGGTGTAGTATGGGTCGGTGGCATTAGAACCATTACCTCTGGCAATCATGTAACTGTATGATATGGAACCACTGAGATTACTCGTTGTCGGAAGTTTCTCAATAGCAAAATCAATGCCCTTAGCTGAACCGTAGTCATCGTTGTTAAAATAGGTAACAGGATTGCCGGCCACTTCATAAGAGGATCGGGTAGTAACCAGGTCCTGGTAATCCTTATAGAAGGCGGTAACGTTCAAACGAAGGTCGTCACCAATTAGATGAGACAGTCCAAGCTCGTAGGCGATTGTCTGTTCCGGCTCAAGCTCCGGGTTACCCAAAAGTGGAAGTCCCGAGGAAATATTGCCCTGGAGGTTTGTATACATATAATAGTACTGTGGGGTCTGGTAGTAGAGGCCATAGTTGAAGTGCATAACCGACTTTTCGGAAATCGGGAAAGACACTCCCAGTCGTGGTGAAACGCTACTTTTGGATTCAGCCTCCTTATATGTTGCTTCAGTTTCCTGGGGAGTAACATTGTACGAGATATCAGCATTGCGATAGTCATACCGCAATCCCAGGTTGATGATGAAGTAATCATATTCCATCTTGTCCTGGATGAAGGCCGAAGCATATAGCGGACTACTGGTGTATTTCTCACCGTACGGATTCAAGTTAAAGAACTGCTTGGAATCCCAGTCCAGATTATACTTACGGTACTCAACTCCAGTCTTTATCTGATTCCACTTATTGATCTGATTGACCAGGTTTATGCTGAGAGCGTTGTAGTTCGATTCACGATATAAATATCTCGGCAAGAAATCATCGCCGGTAGTGAAGCCAACATACTCAAGGGGATTAGTGTAGTCAGGGTTACCGAGGTAGTTGTCATCGTGAATCGTCCCGTTGTAATTTCCGTCTTCATCCTCTGAATATCCAGGCCATTGATTCCAGTATGTATCAAACAGATGCTCCGGGGCAAGCTTGGTTGAAGTGGAGAATCGGTTCACTGAGGCCGACAAGACAGTCCGTTCGTTGAAAGCGTAATCGCCTGTGAAACCAACCAGATACGCTTTTCTCTCAATTTTCGGAAGACCATCAAGATTGAAATCGTACGAACGTCCATTCACATCGCGGTGATCGTATGATTCGCCAGTTGTATAATGGTAGGATACGTTGGTCTTGAATTTCATTTTATTTGTCGGCTGAATACTTATCTTGGCTATCCCTGTATAATTCTGGCGGCCACTATGCGGAAGATATGAAGGATTGTGCAGGTACTCTCCAGCAGTGAAGAATGTCCAACGTTTGGGATTAAGCCCTGGAAGCGGACCTGACAGATTGAATGATGCAGATCTGTACCCTAACCGTTCAAGACCTCCCAATTTACCGGTGGTAACGTCATACGAGTGAGTAGCTCCCTCGAACATCCGTACCCCTCCGTGATAGGTACGGGTGCCCTCCCGGGTTACCGCATTGACAATTCCGGATAGCGCTTCACCATACTCAGAGCTGTATCCGCCAGCGGTCATTGAAAGCTCTTCCAGGGCCAGAGGCATGACATGCATCCCCTCATCGGCTACGAAAGGATCCTGAATGTTGAACCCGTCATACAAGTAGGTGACTTGTCCTGAGCGACCGCCCCTGACGTGCAGATCGTTGCCTTCATCGACAACGACTCCGGGATAGTTTGACAATACCGATTGAACACTAATGATGTTCGGCAAGGTACTGAGACGATCAGAGGTAAAGATTACTCTCGATGCTGTCAAGTCTCTCTGGATGATCGGGTTGTCAGCTTTAACAATAACTGCCTTCCCAAGTTCAATTGGCGATGGTTCCAACGAGAAATCTATAGGAGTAGTCAGATCGACTAAAACGCGCACTTCCGTTTTGACCAATGATTCATATCCCATTATGTCAATCGAAAGGTCGTATTTTCCACCTGAAAGGTTCATAATGAAATACTCTCCATCGATATCTGTTATTGTCCCGATATCGGAACCAACAACAGACACTCTAGCCCCAACAACAGGTTCACCCGTCGAAGCATCAACTACAAGACCTGAGATCTTTCCGCTGACACTTCCCAGAGCCCCCGTTGCCGTCAGTATTACCAGCAAGACACAAAAAATAGCCGATGCTGGTCTTACGCTGATTCGCAAGGCGCTACCTCCTTCGAGTTATATTTATCCATTTGCATTTTTCTTGTATGCGTTCTATCTCGGGATTTTTTCCAGATAAAACGTACCGTTAATTATCTTTCTTTTTATATCGACTTTATCAAGAGTGGCTTTAGCAAGAGATTGTCTTTGTTAGCGCAGTTTTTGACCTCTCTATATCACTTATAGATGCAAATTATTTCGGTTCTGTTAACGAAATCTTTGCGAGATAAGTTGAAATCAACAGAGGAGCAGGGCGTTTTGTGTCAAGAAATGGCATAAGCCCCTTAACCACAAAAAGTTGTTGACAGTGTAATGACATTTTCTTATCATAATTATGGAGGAGGTAAATATTCAATCCCCTACCTGCTGCAAATATTCTATATCACTGTTTTTGCAAAAGATAATTACGAACTTTTGTTTCTAAACTAAGGAGTATGTAATGAAACAAGTTTTTCTCGTGTTTACCGTAGCATTGATGTTGGTTGCTATTGTAGGAACCAACACCGAAGCCAGACAGTATTTGTATAATATCAGAGATGCTGGTGAAGACCATCCTTGGGGAGGTGAAAATCCAAATGATGGTAATCAGATAGTTACACCTTCTCCAGAGAAGGGTCAACTCGATTTTACTACCGATTACAGCCTGTTTGATTCATTTGTATGGAAGTTCATTATCCGCCTGTGGATTATTGACAGTCCCAAAACAGATGTTTCAATTTCAGATGAAATCCCCATTGGAACAGTAATTGCACCTCAGGAATTCAAACAAAACGAAACCAGATCATCCAGCAATTAGAGGTAATTGATAATGAGGAAAGAAGTAATCCATGCCAGTGGAATTCTCGAGGCAATGGCTCACTATCTTGAGTCATTGATATCCTCGAGGGATTACACCGGTGCGGTCAGGTACTACGAAGACAATCGTAGTGAGCTTGACTCCACCGATGGTTTAGAAGCGGCGCTATTGATGCGCCTTGCTGCTACGGCATATACTTCCCTCGCCGATTACCCTGTTGCACTGCGAACGGCCAGAACGGCTCAAACCATACTGACAAAGCTTGGCGATAACCGTGAGCTGGCGGAAACATTTGTAGTTATCGGGGGAATACTCCGAAACATGGGTGAACTGAGGGAGGCTGAAAAGGCTTTTCGTGATGCGGAATCAATTTTCCGTAGAAATGACTGTCCTGAGGGACAGAGTCGAGCTCTTAACTTGTTAGCTGGATTGTTCTTCAGACAGTCTGACTACAATAACGCTCTAACGGTTCTTATGGATGCTGTGAGTGTTGCCCGCAGGCTTAATGATCGTCACAAACTGGCTTTCATGATGGGTAATATCGGTCGTATTCACACATTCATAGGAAACCCGAAGGAAGCTCGAAAACATCTCCAGATGAATATCGAACTGTCAACAGAATTGGGGCAAACTCTGGAACTGGCTCGGGCGTATATGTCTCTTGGGTATGTTCACATTCTTGAAGCCCGATTTGATCAGGCGGAAGTCGCTCTTGATAGCGCGAACCAATATCTTGTCCAGTGTGATAGTAGCCGTGATGAGGTCATGTATTTGACCTATCTTGGCGAACTAAAGTATCGTTCCGGAGATTTACAGACAGCTCGTGAGGTTCTTGAAAAAGCTTTAACTTTGGGTGAGAAAATTGGTCCGGAAACGACCCTGGTCGGACGGGTACTGCATCACCTAGCTGAGGTTACCGTGCGTTTGGGTAGTTATCAAACAGCTCAACGCTATGTCTCTAGGGCTATGGTTATTACGAAGCAAGCCGGTGTCACGGAAGAAATTGGCGCTCTCTTGTGTTTGAAAGCCCAGATTGTCGAGGCTCAAGGCGATGAATCGAAAGCTCGTGAGTTATATGTTCGATCTCTCGATGTATTAGTCAAGTCTGGTGTCCAATCAGCCAGAGCCGAAACCCTGATTACAATGGGTCGGTCACCTATATTCTCTGTTCGCCAGAGGTTGATATATCTCTTTCGAGCAGAGGAGTTCTATCGCCGTAATGGCATCCAAACAGAAGTGGAAAACATTGAACGGATAATTTCCGATGTGGATGACAGAAGCGATCAGACCTTGACTGGCGTGTCAGATACAGTTGGCAATGATATGAAAAGGGTTGTATTCCTGACAGCTTATCCGGAGATTGAGCGTTTCAAGAAACAAATGCCACTAATCGCTCGATCTGATCTGCCCATTATGCTTACGGGTCAAACTGGTACAGGAAAAGACCACCTGGCTCGCTTCTATCATTCAACTGTCAGACCTGATGGCCCTTTTGTGGCGGTGAACTGCGCTTCAATACCGGAAACTCTGCTTGAGTCCGAATTGTTCGGCTACCTGCGGGGCGCGTTTACAGGCGCCGACAATGACAAACAAGGTTTGCTGGCGTCGGCTAACGGCGGGGTGCTTTATCTTGACGAGATTGGTGATATGCCTTTATCGTTGCAAAGCAAACTACTGGGAGTTTTGGAAACCCGTCGGGTTATTCCGGTTGGCTCAACTACGGAGATCGAACTGGACATTCTCTTAGTATCGGCAACCAACAAGGATCTAAAACTCATGGTGGATGAAGGAACGTTCCGACGTGACCTATTTTACCGTATAAGTGGAATTAGTTTCCATATCCCATCTCTCAAACATCGCAAGGAAGATATTCTGCTATTGCTGAGACACTTCCTTAGTCGAAGCAGTATTGCTTGTGGTGAAGATTTGCCCTCTGAACTGGTTTATTTGTTTCTCGAATATGACTGGCCTGGCAATGTACGAGAGTTGCTTAACAAGGTCAAACGTCTTGAGGTGATGGCGGAGATGGTAAACGATGGTGATTTGGTTGAGCTGTCACGATCAATTTTCACCGTTGAACAATCTCATGTAGAGAGATCGTTGTTTGACCGGGTGGAGCAGTTTGAGCGACGTCTCATTACTGAGGCGCTGTTGGCTTCCGGAGGTAACAAATCCAAGGCAGCCCGTATACTCGGGGTTCACGAAGCAACTGTTCGTACCAAACTTAAGAGATACGGTATCACTGTTGAAGGGGGTATTGTTAACTAAGAATAGGTGGGTCAGGAATCAGAAAATTCCTGACCCGTATTTTATTCGCTTGTCATAATAAACTGAGGTTGCATTTCGAAGCTTTTGTACTTAGGACGCAGTCTCTCAGTGTTGTAGTGTTTTTCCACGTTGACAAATTTTTTGGAAGTAGTAACCACATCGATCGGTACATTATCGTAGCGGCCATTTTTCAATACAACAAGCCGACCATGTATTCCCTTTAGAGCCAAGTCTAGGGCCAAGTTACCATAGGCCATAGGAACAATAGAGTCGATAGCATCCGGATCGCCTCCTCGAACCAGATAACCCAACTTCTGGTTGATAACGTTTATCGGTTTCCCATTGTTGTATTTTGGAGACAATTCAATCAGTTTTGCTGAAACCAGTTCTCCTATTCCACCCAGTTTGGAGTGTCCGTAGGCATCTTTAGTCATATCCTTGTAGACCATTTCTTCACCTTCGAACATGGCTCCCTCGGATATTAATACTACTGAATAATTACTGGTGGCCTTTTTACGATCTTGGGTAAGCAACTCCGTTAGTCGTTCGATATCGAATTTATGTTCCGGTATTACACACCGATTGGCAGCGCCAGCCATGGTTGGCAACATAGCCGTGAATCCGGCATAGCGTCCAAATACCTCGAGAACGAGAAATCGTTCGTGAGATCCTGCTGAAGTGCGAAGGCTGTTAGTAATCATTATTGTTCGGGTAATGCATGTGCTAAAACCAATGCAGTAGTCGGTCCCGGGAACATCGTTATCCATCGTCTTGGGCATAGCGACAACTTTCACACCTTCTTTATAGAGACGGACAGCATAGCTAAGGGTATCATCACCACCAATCGGTATAAGATAATCAATGCCAAGAAAATCCAGATTTTTGAGAACTTCAGGGGTCAAATCGTTCGTACTGTCATTAAAATTATCTTTAAGGTGATCCGGAATGCTCTCTAAGAGTACATGGCCTGGATGAGTACGTGAACTGTGCAGGAATGTACCGCCAGTCCGACCAGCTTTATTGACAATCTCCTCGGTGAGAATCTGGAAATTATTGCTATTATCGGCATCAGGTTCGCGAACCAGATCAACCAGCCCAGCCCAGCCGCGTCGAATACCGATGACCTTATAACCTTCTATAGTAGCCCTGATCGTAATAGCCCTGATTGCCGGATTCAACCCGGGGACATCACCGCCTCCCGTAAGAATCCCGATTACACCACGCTTTTTTTTGATATTCGCCACTGTTTATTCCTCCATAATCATATTATCAGAGCAGAACTTCCAAAATGTTCCGCATAAAGCTGCGGTTTGCCCGATAGCTTCCCGCATTGACTGATGTCGGTTGAATGCCTTCTCAACTTGATGTCACACAGTTAAGTTAACCAACTTATAAAGCTGGGTCAAAACCTTTGTTTGCCAAAGAACTTCAACAAATTAAAAAACGAAGCGGGTGCATAAAAAGGAGAACTGGTGATAAGATGATTACGCTATACCTTACTTTATAATGTTACCAAAGGGAGGGGAAGATGAAGCAAGCGTATTAGGCTAAATAATTGTCAGGCTAAATAATTGTCTTGACGGAAGGCGAATTTTTCTTATATTTTTTAGCTTAACTTTTTTAGGATGAATAATAGATGAAACGAACATTTCAGCCATCGAATCGAAAGAAACTTAATGACCACGGATTCCGGGCGCGCATGGCCACTAAAGGTGGTCGCAGAGTATTAGCCCGTCGCCGTGCCAAAGGAAGAAAAAGACTCACCGTCAAGGTCGCACGTAAGAAATAAGCTTCCCCGTCGCGAAAGCCTGAAGAGGCATCGCGATATTCAGAAGCTGCTGCGACATGGAAAGCGGGTTTCGGCTCAGGGGTTCCGTCTGTTCTGGGAACCAGCCGAAACCTTTGCGTATGCCTTGATTGTGTCTCGGAAACATGGAAACGCTGTCCATCGTAATCGAATCAAACGGCTTTTCAGGGAGACTATCCGTCTTAACAAGAAACTACTTTCCCATCCGGTCAGAATTCTGGTGTTGCCCTCCCTTGATATTGGGGAAGTTGTGGCGATTGATATAGATGCAGAAATATCCCGGATCTTTAAAAAACTCGGTGGATCAAGTGACTAAGCCACCGCAATTCCAGAGTAACATCAAGACCCACAACGACCATCCACCGCTTAAGTTGATTAATCTCTGGCATGGTCTCTCACCGATGTCCTGGCTATTACTGGCTGCAATCACGGTGTATCGCTATACTCTGTCGCCGTTTATCGGTAATAGCTGCCGATTCGAGCCAACATGTTCACGGTATACAGAGCAAGCAATTCGACGTTTTGGAGCATGGAGAGGGAGCATTTTAGGTACAAAGCGAGTGCTTCGATGCCACCCATGGCATGAGGGGGGCTATGACCCGGTTCCAGATGAAACCGATAAACACGAATAACTCATTGAAATACACTGTGTCAGGGAAGATATGCTGGACAAAAAGTCATTACCGTTAATTATTCTGCTCATTGCAGTTATTCTCTTTTACTATCCCATTTTGGAGTTCCTCGGATTAAATCCTCCGCCGGAGCCTGCGCCACAAACTGAACAGACTCAGGGATCTGCTGATTCACTTCAACCCATAGAAAAACCTACTACAGGGCAACCGACTCAACCCCTTACAGATACGGCAAAACCCGCACAAATACTTGAGCAAGATATCAGTTTGGATACTACTGCCGTAGATTCAGTCATTATTTCAACAAATAAGTATACAGCCATTCTTAGCAGTCTTGGCGGTGGTCCGGTCTCTATAAAACTCAAGGAACACTATTATCGCAATGGTGAAGAGATTGAGATGCTCCCGGAGGCTGATCATGCTACGCCTGATGCGGTTTTCGCTGGTGGAACATTCTCAACATCAATAATGCACTGTAGTTGTAATCTCACTCCGGGGTCATACGATGCTACCAGGGACACGCTCGAGATTATCTATGAATATCTTTCTCCAGACAGTGGATTAATCAGGAAACGGTACCATTTTTATCCGGACAGCTATCACTTCAGCCTTAATATCGAGGTTGAACAACGGGAAAAATTAGGTTTCGAGCGGCAGTATTCACTTGTCTGGAATACTCCCCTGGGGACTACTGAACCGCAAATGAAGCGGGATTATAACTCTTTTGAAGCAGTAGCAATGCAATCCGGCTCTCGCGAGGCTCTGGACGATTTTAAGGATGACACCCTGAGTCAATCGCTTGATGGGTATACTACCTGGGTGGGGGTACGCTCGCTGTATTTCACCGCCATAATAATTCCACAAGGCCGCCAGGCAGACCTGGCTTTTGCCAATGGAAGTAAAAGGAAGGTATCTACCCCCGAGGGTCGAATTGAACAAAGAAAAATCACCGCCGGTTTGGTAATGCCATTTGCCAGTGTGAGTAGCTTTTCCGACAGTTTCACAGTGTACGTGGGTCCTATGGACTATATGTTGATGTGGGACTACGATGTTGACTTAGAGGCTATGCTTAATATTGGCACATTCCCGTTTTTTGGCATGATTCTTAAGCCATTCGCCATTGCTATCTTGTGGTTATTACCAATAATGTACGACATTATCCCCAACTATGGCCTTGTAATCATCCTCTTTGCCTTGTTGGTGAAAATTATAACTCTGCCGCTGTCAATGAAGCAGTTTAAGTCGATGCAGGCCATGAAGGAACTTGCTCCTCATATTGAAGAGTTGAAAAAGCAACATAAGAAGAATCCGCAGGCATTGCAGAAAGAGACCATGAAGCTGTATAAAACGCATGGTGTCAACCCCATGTCGGGCTGTCTGGTGATGCTGCCTCAGATGCCTTTAATGATAGCTATGTTCCGGGTTTTTCAGGCGACAGTCCTGCTCCGCGCTGCCCCGTTTGTTGGGTTTGTCGATGATCTGTCTCGTGGCGCTTCCGGATTCACTGATCCTTATATAATCCTGGTTATTCTGATGGTTGGCACCCAGTTTATTTCGTCAAAATTAACAATGGCTTCCGGTCAGCAGCAACAGAAAGCTCTTATGTATATGATGCCTTTAATGATGGGCTTCCTTCTGTACAGCCTGCCATCGGGGTTGATTCTTTACTGGACTATCTTTTCCCTGATGTCACTACTGGACTGGTTCCTGTTTAAGCGAAATAAGATTAAGAATGTCGAGGTCAAAACGGCCTAAGGCCACTTCAGACTGTGACGGGAGCATCTTTCCGGACACAATTGCAGCTATAATCACCCCACCCGGCGAGGGTGGCATTGCAGCGGTGCGAATCGCCGGAAGGCAGAGCCTTTCTCTACTTAGTAAATGCTTCCAACCAGTATCACATGACAAACCAAAGCCGTTCCTTATGCGCTTGGGAAACTTCATTGACAGGTCGGGTAAACCTATCGACGAAGTTATGACAGTGTATATGCCACAAGGGAAGTCCTACACTGGGCAGGAGCAAGTTGAAATCTTCTGTCACGGAGGCCGTATGGTAGTCGAGTTAATTCTTGGCGAGCTGTTAGCCTCGGGGGCGCGCGCCGCTGAGCCGGGCGAGTTCACAAAACTGGCTTTTCTCGCTGGGCGAATGGACTTATCCCAGGCAGAAGCGGTAGCTGAGATAATCAACGCCAATACCGAAATGTCACATCTGGTAGCGCGGGAACATCTGTCGGGAGCATATACGGATGCTATCACCAGATTGCGAGCTATGATAATCTCGATAATAGCCGATATTGAAGCCTCGATAGATTTCGCAGAAGAGCAAAGCAAGCCTGAAGAACAGTCCGGATTGCTCAACTCTATTGCGGATATCAGAAGTGATATTGATAAACTTGTTAAAACCTACAAGGGCGGTAGGCTTCTAAAGGAAGGTTTCAAAGTAGCCATAGCTGGAAGACCTAATGCTGGCAAATCATCTCTTTTTAATCTTCTTTTGAGCCGTCAGAGAGCTTTGGTTACGCCTACTGCAGGAACTACACGCGATTATCTTTCAGAGTGGATAGACTTGGGCGGTTTTCCGGTGAATCTGATAGCTACAGCCGGACTTCGCACAAGTGGTGGACAGATAGAAAAAGCCAGTCACAAATCAGCCCGGGAAGTAATCTCATCGGCGGACCTGGTGTTGTGGTTAATCGATCTGTCACATCGGAGTTGGAAACGAAATCTTGAAATAGACATTAAAAGCCTGCCAAATCGTCGTATTATATTGGTGGGCAATAAGATAGACTTGGTTGAAAAAGCCCCGACTATGCCCCTATCGTTAGCAAAGTGGAAAATGTTCCATACCTCATGCAAAACTAACCGGGGGTTGAAATCGCTCAGGGAAGCGGTTCTGGAGCAGCTGCGCCGGGATATGCCTGATCTTACTTCCGGTTTGGTGGTTACTTCGGCTCGTCATCAACAAAAACTGAAATTAGCGCTGGATGCTCTCCGAACAGCGGAAAAGCAGATTCCCCAAGGTGAATTACAGGAAATTGTTGCTTTCACGCTGAGAGAAGCAGTAACTGCTATTGATGAGATAACAGGTCGTGTTTATTCTGAGGAAATTTTAGGCGAGATTTTTTCGAGGTTCTGTATTGGAAAATAAAAACGTGCATACATTATTTTCGCTGTATATTACAACAGTTCGAGAACCAAAAGAAGAAAATCTCTCTATTGGGGTTTCACGTGAAACAGTGGCAGAACTGTTCACTGAAGAAGTAAACAGGATAACTTGCTGATGTCGAATATCGATTTTGATGTAATAGTTGTAGGTGGTGGTCATGCCGGGGTGGAGGCTGCTTTAGTAGTAGCCCGAATGGGTAAGACAGCCGCATTCGTCACTATGGACATTGAAAAATTGGCTCTCATGTCATGCAATCCCGCTATTGGCGGCATAGGCAAATCTCAATTGGTTAAAGAGATAGATGCTCTCGGCGGTTTCATGGGAGAAGCCATAGATGCTACCGGTATCCAGTTTCGACGATTGAATCTCTCACGTGGTCCTGCTGTCTGGTCTACTCGCGCTCAGGCTGATCGCATAGCCTATAATCGCTTCGTAGTCAACTATGTAAAAAAACAGCCAAATATCACTCTAATTGATGGAATCGCCGGCGAAATCCTCACTAAACATGGAAATGCGGTGGGAATACGACTGGAGGATGGTCGCGCTTTCACTGCCAGCGCAGTCATTTTAGCTACCGGCACATTCCTTGGGGGACTCATTCACATTGGAGAAAAGCAGGTTAAATCCGGACGGATGGGAGAACCGGCAGCATACGACTTGTCAGACTCTCTTCGATCACTTGGCTTTGAAGTTGGAAGACTTAAGACCGGAACACCGCCACGGCTCGATGGATCCACTATCGACTGGTCTCGATGTACAGTCCAACCGGGAGAAGAACCAGTACCATTCTTTTCTGTCCGTTCTCCAAAAAGAAAATTAAAACAGACTTGTTGCCACCTGACTTACACCACTGATAAAACGAAGGAGATTGTCAACGCAAATATGAAGCGTTCGCCAATCTTCTCAGGACAGATTCAATCTACCGGTCCCAGATATTGCCCGTCAATTGAGGATAAGTTTTACCGGTTTGCCGAGAAGGAGAGCCACCAGATATTCCTCGAGCCGGAAGGAAATGGCACTAACGAGATATACCCTAACGGCTTCGCTACAGCTCTACCGGAAGAAGTACAAAATAAAGCAATCAGAACTATTGTTGGTTTGGAAAATGTTAAGGTAACTAAACCCGGCTATGCTATCGAGTATGATTACTGTCCGGCCTGTCAGATCAAACCTACCATGGAGACCCATCGAGTTAAACGGCTATTTTTTGCAGGTCAACTCAACGGAACCTCCGGCTATGAAGAAGCTGCCGCCCAAGGCCTTATGGCTGGTATCAACGCTGTCCTGAGTATTGAAGGCGAATCGCCGTTAGTTCTTGATAGATCGGAAGCATATATCGGGGTTATGGTCGATGATCTGACTACACGATCCACCACAGAGCCTTATCGGATGTTCACCTCGAGGGCTGAGTATCGGCTGGTTCTTCGAGAAGACAATGCCCGGGATCGGCTTGCCAAATACGCTGAAAGGTATAACTTGGTACAGGAATCCGAGTTGGAGGATTTCAGGAAACTTCAGGATCAAACCGAAGCGACTATTCGCTACTTGAAGAAAAAACGTGTCCAAATATCGGAGTTGGGCAAATATGGAAAACGCTTTAAGCGCACATCCAATATCAGCTTCGAGAACTTTCTCAAACAACCCAATGTTTCTATCGAAAGCGCTTTATCGCTGCTGGTTGAGCTTGACAGCAATTTTACAGACAAAAGAGAAGCTATGCTGCGAGCAGCTATAACGATTCGATATTCGGGTTATATTGATAAGCAACAAAGGGATATAGACAAGTTTAAGAAGATGGAAACTGAAACTATACCTGTCGATTTCAACTACGACTCTGTACCGGGACTAAAGACTGAGGCTCGGCAGAAATTGCTTCGCTTTCGCCCCGGTTCACTCGGTAAGGCAAGCCGTCTTGAAGGCATAACTCCGGGCGATGTTGGTGTTTTATCAGTGTTTGTCCACAGGTGGAAAAGCGCTGTACGATGAGTGACGGGATCAAAACATACTTCTACAATCAATCAGAGCTTTTGACACGTATAGACCCTGACAATCGCATTGCGGTATATTTCGATCTTCTTTCTCAAGAGAATAAACGTATCAACCTTGTTTCACGTGAAACAATAGCTGGCCATCTTCCTAAACTTACAGCCGAATCACTTGAGCCGCTCGAGATACTTGAGCAATCACACATTCATCGTTATCTGGATATCGGTTCGGGCGGAGGTTTCCCAGCCGTCCCCATTCTTCTTACCCGGAATATCGAAAATGTTACCCTTGTAGAACGCACACTGAAGAAAGTAGCCGCTCTTCGTCGCATTCTCCTTGCTTTGAATCTAAAAGCAGGGATTGCCCCTGTCACATTTGAGGAGTTCAAGCCACTCGACAATGATTATGACCTGATTACAATGCGACTTGTTAAACTCACATCTCGACTGCTGAACCGCATTATCCCCTTATTATCTTCTAAGGGTGTGTTTGTCTATTATGCACAGGCTAAATTGGACAAAATAAATGATGCCACCATCATTAAATCCGCCCGTTTTCAGGATGAACAAGGGGAAACCAAGATGGTTACGTACTTCTACCGAAATGAGTAAGAAAACTACTTCGGGACAGCATTCCAAATAAAAGGGCGATCACAAACTTTTAAGACAATTTTACAGTGTCCATTTTCTACTATAACCTCAGGGAGATTGTAACATTTTAGTTGATTATCCTGTTGTGTACCGTTAGCATACTCCAAGGATATCGTTTCATGTGACGTTCTCAACAAGGAGTGTTGGTTGGGCAAAATCATTGCTGTGGCAAATCAAAAGGGAGGCGTAGGCAAAACTACTACGGCAGTTAATCTTAGCTCCTGCCTTGCGGCGGCCGAATACAAGACTTGCTTGGTAGATATGGACCCTCAGGCTAACTCTACCAGCGGGGTTGGAGTGAACCAGGAAGAGATAGAATTATCGATCTATGATGTTCTTATTGGCCAAAAGTCATTCGTTGAGTGCGTTCGAGAAACAGACCTTGCCTACCTTCATATTATGCCGTCATCAATCTCTTTAGTCGGGGCGGAAGTGGAGTTGGTATCCATGATGTCACGTGAAAGCCGCCTAAAATCGGCGCTGTCCACGATAAAAGAGGAATACCAGTATATCATTATTGACTGCCCACCATCGCTGGGTCTGTTGACAATCAATACTTTGACTGCCGCAGATTCGGTGATTATTCCTATTCAATGTGAGTATTACGCTCTCGAAGGTCTCGGGCAACTTATGAATACGATTAAACTCGTACAGCAAAACCTCAACCCTGATCTTCAAATCGAAGGTGTGCTGTTAACCATGTATGACAAGCGGCTTAACCTGTCACGTGAAGTTCAATCACAGGTACGAGATCATTTCAATAGTAAGGTATACAATACTGTTATCTCAAGAAATGTCCGTTTATCTGAAGCGCCATCGTTTGGGAAACCAATAATCCTCTATGATGTCCTCTCGACCGGCGCCGAAAACTACATGGCTCTTACAAGGGAGATTGTAGAACAATGAAAAAGATGGTGCTTGGAAAGGGACTTGATGCCCTGATACCCAATGAATCAATAACCGGTGTCAACGAACGTAAGTTTCGAATGATAGCCCTTGATCGAATCGCTCCAAACCCGATGCAGCCCCGACGGGATTTTGATTCCGAGAACCTCCAACAACTGGCCAATTCGTTAAAGCGCGATGGCATCATGCAACCGCTGGTAGTTGTACAACATGGGTCTATGTTTACTATTATTGCCGGAGAACGAAGATTTCGCGCTGCCCGCCTGGCTGGACTTGATGAAGTGCCAGTCGTTATCGGGGAGGAAATCGACGAAGGTCGCATGCTCGAACTCGCCTTAATCGAAAATCTCCAGCGTGAGGATTTAAATCCTATCGAAATGGCTGAAGCGTACCGGTCTTTAATCGAGAAATGTGACCACACTCAAAGCGAGCTGGCCTCCCGAGTAGGCAAAAGCCGAGCGGCTGTAGCAAACGCCATGCGGCTGCTGTCATTGCCGGAATCTATTAAACAGATGGTGCGTTCCGGACATCTTAGTGAAGGACATGCCCGTACAATGCTGGCTCTTGACAGCGAAGAGGAGATGCTTGGTTTAGCTCGTCGCATTGAAGAAGAATCCCTCTCGGTGCGTGACGTGGAACGGCATACAGTCAAAGCCCATCGGAGATCAGCTACTCGGCGACGGGTACCGGCTATCATGGAAATGGAGACGCATCTCAAGCAACTCATGGGAACATCAGTGCGTATAATCACCGGTCGCAAAAAAGGCCGTATCGAGATTGAATACTATGGCATTGATGATCTCAATCGCCTGTTGGAGTTATTTCAAAAGATCGGGTAGGTACTTGTGGGAGAATCCAAGTATGTAACAATCATGTTCGTTCCCGATGGCGCTGAATCGAGACGAGGTATTCGTATACGTCAGTGGGTACTGCGACTAATTGCTATCATGTTCGTACTGTTGATACTGGGTATAATAGTCTTCTTTTCCGCCTACTCGGGCATACTTGCCCGCGCCGCTATTACCGATCGCCTTCAGGAAGAAAACGAAAGATTAAAACGTTACTACTACAAAGTGCAACTGCTCGAGCAAAATCTGATTCAGACACGTGAAGTTGTTAGTCGCATGGCCGAGTTGGCGGGAATCGATTTTAAATTCCCTGAGTTCCCCGATGACGAGACGATTTTTAGTGAGCTTGATAAACAGCGCCAAGCAGTTATCAACAGGTCAGCAACAGTCGCTGCATCAACACCAAGTGGATTGCCGGTGCAGGGGTTTATCAGTCAGGATTTCAATATCGACGATCCGGATCACTACCATCCCGGGATTGACATAGCCTGCGCTGAAGGTACGCCAGTACTAACCACAGCCGCAGGAGTAGTAACCTATGCGGATTTCGACAGTACCTATGGCTACATGGTTGTGATTCGCCACAATGACAGCATCACTACTTTGTACGGTCACAACGATAGTCTTCTGGTTGAGCTTGATCAGAAAGTATCCGCCGGTAGTCGGGTTGCTTTATCCGGCAATACTGGCATATCGACTGCGCCGCATCTGCATTATGAAATAAGAGTAAACAATGAACCTATAGACCCGTTGAAAGAAAAATAAGATGAAGAAAAATGATTTCAGCGACACGGAAGGCCTGATGAACACTATTATTGGCAAAGACACCGTTATTACAGGGACAGTTGATGTTAAGGGAGCGTTGCGAGTTGATGGCTCTGTCAAGGGCAAGATTATCTGCTCGGACTGTGTCACTATTGGCACAACTGGAACTGTTGAAGCAGAGGTTGAATCCAAGACTGCTATCGTAGCTGGTAAAATGCTTGGTAACATTGTCACCTCTGAAAAAGTTGAACTGCAGACTAACTGTGAAATGGACGGCGATCTCCGGACAAAATCACTGGTTATCGAGCAGGGCGCAATTTTCTGTGGTGCGTGCAACATGAAAGACACTAAACCCGACCTTGGTTTTCTTCCACCCGCAGAGAAACCAGAGAAGCTTAAAACACCAGAGAAGGTAGGAGCTTTCAACAAAAATAACAAGAAATAGTAACTATCTACAAACAGTGTGTGGAAAACGCGCCCTAATTGTGAATAACCATCAATCTTATTGTACCACAACGAGATAAGAAACAAGAGAATGGAGCTAAAAGGATTGTTTTCCACATTATGACCCAAGATGTAAGAGTCTGCATATTAGCAAGTTAGGGAAAGTATATACAGCAACAGATTACCATAAGGTAGTCAAATCCCTTTATTTCAGGGGTATTTCGGCGTTCGTAGTCCAAACCTTGTTGGTATATCTTACATAGGTTGAGATTATCAAGGCATAACGAAAATATATTATTACTTTGATTTTTCTACAACTAGCTAAATAGCATTGAATTACATGGATATATCAGCAGTCGTAAGAGTATAAGACTGACAGAAGTACAAATATATTGGCAACGATGTTTGACTATTTTTCGGAGGTAAATAAATGACATCTTCTGATTCACATTCTGATATCAAAGCTGTGGAAAAGCTGAGTCTGGCTCATCAGAAAATCAAGACTGAGATTGGCAAAGTGATAATCGGCCAGGAACAGGTCATCGAGCAGCTATTGATTTCATTATTATCGGCGGGACATTGTCTGCTTGTGGGCGTCCCCGGTCTGGCCAAAACGCTGCTGATATCAACACTCGCTCAAGTGCTCAACCTTAAGTTCAGCCGCATACAGTTCACCCCCGATCTGATGCCGTCCGATATCACCGGAACGGAAATAATTGATGATGACCCTGCCAGTGGCAAGCGAGCTTTTCGCTTTGTCAAGGGACCGGTCTTTGCTAATGTCGTTCTGGCTGATGAAATCAACCGCACGCCCCCCAAGACTCAGGCCGCTTTGCTTCAGGCGATGCAGGAACACGAGGTAACTGCCGGCGGCGAGACATATACTCTGGACGAGCCGTTCTTTGTGCTGGCTACGCAGAACCCGATTGAGCAGGAAGGTACCTACCCGCTTCCGGAAGCGCAACTTGACCGCTTTCTGTTCAATGTATTTGTCAATTAAACTAGCGACATCGAAGAACGGGAAATTGTAAAGTCCACAACGGCGATTCTCGAATATGATCTGAACAATATTCTTAGCGCTGAAGATATCATCGGCTTCCAGAAATTGGTGCGGCGGGTTCCGGTCTCGGATCGTCTGGTCGATTATGCGGTAAG
>QNAG01000008.1 GCA_003641415.1 Candidatus Zixiibacteriota bacterium
CTTGGAGGGCTGTTGATATTTATTGCGCTGGCTATGTCGGGACTCAAAACTTCGAAGGGGAAATAGACATACAATCCTTAAATCCAATTATATTTCAACATTCATGGTGGTAGTGGGAGGCACATACGTTTTATCGGGTTTCTTGTTCGTCAGGTAACTGCCGAACTCACTCGAAGTATGACACATCAAAAACACTCAGAGAATATACTTGCTCAGGTCTTCATCTTCGATAATTGAAGCAAGCTCTTTCTCAACCATTTTCATAGTCACCTTAACTTTCTTTTTATTCTTTGGTGGTTCAAACAGAATGTCCTCTAATAATTTTGTCATTACAGTCTGAAGCCTGCGGGCGCCGATGTTCTCGGATTCGTTGTTGACTTGCTCTGCATATTGTGCAATGCGCTTAATGGCCGCTTTGTCATAAATCAGGTCCAAACCCTCCGAATTGAGGAGTGCCCGGTACTGTTTGACCAGCGCCGCCTCTGGCTCAACCAAGATACGTTCAAGATCAATCGCTGTTAGCGAGTCGAGTTCTACTCTTATCGGAAATCGCCCTTGCAATTCCGGAACCAAATCGGATGGGCTGGAAGCATGAAATGCGCCAGAAGCTATAAAGAGAATGTGATCGGTGTGAACCATCCCATATTTTGTCATTACAGAGCAACCTTCAACTATAGGAAGGATATCACGCTGGACGCCCTCACGACTGACATCGGGACCGGTGCGGCTTTCGTTACCTACAATTTTATCAATCTCATCAATAAAAATGATGCCAGTTTCCTGAACCCGCTCAAGAGCTTCCGCTATCACCTCATCCATGTTGGTTAATTTGTTGATCTCCTCATTGAAGAGATGTTTGCGGGCATCTTTGACTGTCATTTTGCGTCGCTTGGTTTTCTTGGGAAGTATACCGGATAGTATTTCCTGGAAGTTGACCCCCATCTCTTCCATACCCATAGGCGAAAAAATCTCCACTACGGGAAATTGATTCTGTGGAGTATCTACTTCGATTTCTCGCTCGTCGAGTTTTCCGTTGAGTAGTTTAGCCTTGAATTTCTCCCGTGTTTTAGCTATCGAATCAGGCTTCTTAAGATCACCGGAAGGCACTGGTGTTTGTCTGGCAGGCATCAGCAATAGGTCCAGAAGCCGTTCAATTGCGTTCTGCTCTGCTTTTTCCTGAATCTCCACAGATTTTTCGTTCTTAACCATATTGACCGCAATATCTACCAGATCACGAACCATAGACTCCACGTCGCGGCCAACATACCCGACCTCAGTGAATTTGGAAGCTTCTACTTTTATAAAGGGCGCACTTGCAAGGCCTGCCAGACGGCGGGCAATTTCGGTTTTGCCTACACCGGTTGGTCCAATCATGATAATATTGTTGGGCATAATTTCATGGCGCAGTTCCTCTGGCGCCTGTTGACGTCGCCATCGGTTGCGCAGAGCAATGGCAACTGATTTTTTTGCTTTGTCCTGCCCGATTATATATTTGTTAAGGTAGGTTACAATCTCTGCCGGAGTGGGATAGGAATTATTCATTTGATGGTTTTTACCGTAATCTGATTGTTAGTGTATACGCAAATCTCAGAAGCTATCTCAAGCGCTTTCTTTGCAATTTTTTCAGCCGTTAGCCGTGGGTTGACAGCTATCATGGCACGAGCTGCAGCCAGAGCAAAGGACCCTCCCGAACCAATTGCAATAATGCCGTCATCCGGTTCTATCACATCGCCGTTACCACTGACCAGAAAAATATTCTTGCCGTCGGTCACAGTGATTACCGCTTCAAGTTTCTGGAGGATTTTATCCGTTCGCCACTCCTTAGCCAACTCCACGGCTGCCCGAGGGAGATTGCCGGAGTATTCATCAATTTTTTTCTCAAGTAGTTCAAACAAGGCGAGCGCATCAGCGGCAGTCCCTGCGAATCCGGATAATATCTTGCCATCCCGCATTGAGCGTATCTTGCTGGAACGAGTTTTCAACACCGTGTCGTCAAGTGTGATTTGACCATCGCCGGCCATTGCTGCGCTACCCTTGTAAATCAGACCAATAATTGTTGTGGAACGTGTTTTCATCTTTTTCTCTATTCTTTGGCTCCGGAACGCGGGTGCGCGCGCCGATAAGCTTTCTTCATAGTCTCAGCCGTAACGTGCGTGTATTTCTGTGTGGTTGACAACGAAGCATGTCCGAGAATCTCCTTTATCAGCATCAGGTCAGCACCGTTTTCAAGAAGGTGTGTGGCAAATGAGTGGCGTAAAGCATGTGGTGTGAAATCAAGCCCCTTAGTCTGACCGAACCTCTTTACACGACGATCTATCGAACGAACACTCAGAGGCTTTCCAAGTCGGTTCAGAAACAGACTGTCGGAGCTTGACTGTTTGTTTGCGGTAAAGGTCTCTCGAATAGCAAGATAGCGATCGAGATCAATTAGAGTATTCTTCCCCACTGGTACTACTCGTGTCTTATTACCCTTGCCTGTAACTGCGACCATTCCCTTTTTTGAATCGAGATCACCAAGCTTGATACCGGATAGTTCCTCCCGACGGAGTCCGGTAGCATACAATAATGCCACCATCATAAAATCTCGCATATACAGATATCCCTTAGTGGCAATTTCTGTAGTTTTATCATCAAAGAGATATTCACTTTCATTCTGAGTGATGAAGTTCGGCATACGAGTGCTGAACTTCATTTTAGGTAGTTTGAAAATGTATTTCTTCATGTCGGGACGTAAACCGATATATTTCTGAAAACCGTTTAGGGCGCTAAGAAACCTGGATAGAGAACGGTTCGACACTCCAGTCTCAGAACGAGACCGCAGATAAATTCGCAGGTAAAGGGGATCGTTGGGAGCGTTCCCGGGCAGGACAGTATACTGTTCTTGCAACCAGTCAACCCAGGGTTCCAGGTCCCGACGGTAGGCCTCAATTGTTTTCCTGGAATGTCTGCCCTGTGAAACCAGCGAGTCCAGGTATTTCTTTAGAACCTTCTTCAACATAGCGACCCTATGATAGATGAAAAAGAAAATGGGGTCAATGTAATTTACTATAGATTTGATAGGCAGTATATTATTGGATAAAAAATAGCGCCCCGTGTCAGGGGAGGGAATAACAACACGAGGCGCAGTAGGCGACATTGATGCAAGTCGAGTTGATTATCAGGTCGTCAATATTACTAACATAACACAAATGGGATCAATGTAGTTCCCCAAAATCGAATAAGCAGGCTTTTTTCTTCTATATATCTTTTTCACAGAAATAACAATGTTGTGCAGGTTTGCAACCTGCAAAGAATTTTACTCAAAGGGATTTCTCCTTATTATCTACCACCTGAATTTTATATTAAAAAAACTGGTTACTAAGTAATAAACTTAGTTATTATACCGACGATTTGAGATAATGTTTATGAAATGTAAAGTCTTAGAAATAACAATTTTGGAGGATGAAAAATGAAAAAACATCTGCTCGGCTGGTTCATTCTTGTCGCTTTATTATCCTTTGTCATAGCGGGTTGTGGCGATGACAATGCGACAGGGAATAATGATGGTAATGTTCCAGCCGAACTGACAGGCGCTTGGACATTTAGTTCTGTAACTTTGGATGGTAGCGCTCAAGACCTTGCTGAGTTTTTCGAGTGGGATGCCAGCGCTGTAAGCGCCCAAGTAATAATCAGCGCTGATTTTACCCAGGAATACAGGGAGTTGAACAATCAAAATTATGTATTATGGTATGATGGAGGAACTTTCTCTATTGATGGACAGAATTTAACAATGATTGACACTTCCCAAGAAGGTCAAACGATTGATCCTGACACAACTTTCTCTGGAACTTGGGAAGTTAACGGCAATCAGGCGACACTTATAATGAGTATGGATGGTAGTACGATAGAAATTACGTTAACAAGTGTAGCAGATGTACCAGATGAACTTCTTGGGACATGGACTTTTCAAACTATAACTGTAGACGGTACCACTACTGATATTGCTGATATATTCGAATGGGATTCCACAACCGTAAGTTCCCATATTATAATTTATGCTGATTATACTACAAGGTATGAAGAACTTGACAGTGACAATTCCGTTGTCTTCTACGATAAAGAACTATTCGTTATTAACGAAAATTCTCTAACCATCACCGCGGTATCAGAAAACGGTTCACCAATTGAACATCAATATGCATTTTCCGGTTCGTGGAGTATAAGTGGCAACCAGCTGACGTTATCAACATCCGAAGAAGGGCATACAATAGTATTTACCCTTTCAAAATAATATACCCGTTTGTTTTAGTGCCTTGTTATCTTTTGATAGCGGGGCATTTTTTTGCGTGTCTCTCAAGGAAAAAATCTGTACCGTTTTTTTAGTAAACTCAAATGTCTTTGGTGTCGATATAAGGATATATGAAACTACGCAAGACCTTTGGTTTATTTTTTGCCCTCGGCCTGATCGTCGCTGTGGCGATAGTGCTGATAGTTGGTTGTGATGGATCTTCCGGACCGGTTGATCCTTTTAACAATGACTACGAATATCAACTTGGCGGAGTCCTGATAAAGGACTACAACCGTAATGCCGCTTATGCTTTAGCTCGGCTGGAGCGTAATGATACTCTTGTAATCGGAGCCGTTATAACAATCGACGGTGATACTCTCACCCCTTCCGGCAGTACATATTTTTATGCCGTTGGCCCTGCTGACAGCCTTCCCTCCGGAGCAATTGATGTGTCTGTAAAGGACTCCTCCCGATTCCATGATACATTGGCGTTCACAATTCCAGGAAATCTGTCAATTCTATCAGTATCACCACCTGTCAAGGGTCCATCCGATCAGGTATCGGTGAACTGGACAGGAGCTGCTGATGCTGATGGATATATTGTTGCGGCAGTCAAAAAAGACTCGGCCTATATGGGACTCGGCTACAGTCAATGGGTAACATCGCAAACCACATCAATTAGTATCAATGACAGCGCTTTTACAACTACAACTATTCAAGGCGACGAACCAAATCCGGGCATTTATTACATCTATATCTACGCCTACAACGGTGTGCCCGACAGTACTTTACTGTCCGCCTTATTGCCAACATCTATCCCCAACCAGCTTGACGACAATATCACCGAGAAGAATCTCAATGGAACAATTGGGAGTATAGTGACGACACTTTTCGGCACAGTTGAAGTTGTGGCGGAATAGAAACTGTCTACTTATTCAGTCAATCTTTAAAAAAATAGCGTCGTATTACACTAATTCCAATAACACCCAGTATCAGCACTCGATTATACTGGTTGTTGAGCTTGTGAGTTTATCTGTCCGGTGAATAATCGTCCGGCAGTGTATGTTACTCTGTTGGTGAATCCCGTTCCCGGGAAAACCAGATTTTACTACAACGTAATCAGGGTTAGTAGCTCCGTGATTAGCCCGGTGGCTCCGAGCCGCCTTCTCTTCCCAATTCCTCTTGTCGTAAACTCGAAAAAGCGTATATTTCTCTCGCGCCCTGCAATGGAGCAGGGCATTAGCATTGATGACCTCTATAGATAGGCAGTAGTATTATATGAAAAACAAACGTGTCCTGATCACTGGCGGCGCTGGATATTTAGGATATCATCTGGCCCAGAACCTTCCCTATCGCGACATAGCTTTTCTGGCAGCTAACGATATCGCCCCGTTTATAAAATCCGATTATCCTGATGATGCTCTTCTGGTGCAGCAGGATGTACGCGATGCTGACGGAATGTACCGGCTGATCCATGACAATAAAATTGATATCATTATCCATACCGCTGCTGCTCTGCCGCTGTGGAAAAGGGAAGATATCTTCTCTACCAACATTTCCGGTCTGCGCAATACTCTTGAACAAGCGCGCAAGTGTAATGTTGAGCGCTTCATTTTCATCAGTTCAACGGCTGTCTATGGCGTCCCGGAAAAACATCCACTGGTCGAAACGGATGAGTTGATAGGGGTTGGAGCATACGGTGAGACAAAGATCGAAGGGGAGAAAATTTGCACTGAGTTCCGCGATCAGGGCATGTGCGTTACTGTAATCAGACCCAAGACGTTTATTGGCACCGCCCGGTTGGGAGTGTTTCAAATCCTGTACGATTGGGTTGACTCTGGCAAGCGTATCCCGATAATTGGCAAGGGCGAAAACCTATACCAGCTTCTCGAAGTAACCGATCTGGTGGAAGCAATTTTCCTTGCGGCTTCAGTTGATCCAGAGCTGGCTAACGATGTCTATAATATAGGCGCTCAGCATTTTGACAAAGTGAAGATCGATGTCGGCGCACTGTGTGATTTCGCTGGTAGTGGCGCTCGTGTTCGGCCAACTAACGCAACGCTTGTCAAAGGAACCCTTGCTTTTTTTGAGTTCCTTCGTATTTCTCCGTTGTACAAATGGATTTATGGCACTGCCGATAAGGATTCCTATGTCTCTACTGAAAAGGTAGAAAAGAAACTGGGGTGGAAAGCAAAGTTTTCCAATGAGGATGCATTGATTTCATCGCACCGCTGGTATCTTGAACACAAAGACGAAGTGAAGCATCTCCACTCTGGCGTCACCCACCGCGTGGGTTGGGATCAGGGAATTCTTAAGCTCATCAAAAAGTTTATGTAAGATTGGCCTTGTTGGATATTCTTGACTCCACTTTCAGACAATGCCCGGTAGCATGGTTGTCTTATGTCGGTTTCCCCGAGAAGTTCAATCCATCATTATTGTATCTTCGCGTCTTGGGCCGGTTGAGATCAGTTTGATTTTCACTTCAAGATCATCAGTTACGAATTTCAGATAGTTCCGGGCATTCTCGCCCAGATCACCAAACGATGTAAGACTGGTGGATTTCTCCTTCCAACCGGGCAGGGTTTTGTATACCGGCTTGACATGGCTAAGCTCAGATAGATCCAACGGTACTTCATTCAGAGTATTACCATTCAAGGTGTAGCTGGTACATACTTTGATTTCGTCAAAATGGTCGAGTACATCGAGCTTAGTAACGGCAATTGAATCTAAACCGTTAACCCGTACAGCGTGCCGTAATGCGACCAGGTCCAACCAACCACAACGTCGAGGGCGTCCGGTAGAAGCTCCGTATTCATCGCCCCACTTGCGCAATCCCTCGCCAGTTGTATCAATCAACTCGGTGGGAAAAGGACCGGCTCCAACTCGAGTGGTGTAAGCTTTGATAACACCAACTACTTCATCAATCATTTTTGGTCCAACCCCAAGTCCAGTCAGAGCGCCGCCGGTGGTTGTATTCGATGATGTCGCAAAAGGATATGTCCCCAGATCAACATCAAGCATAGTTCCCTGAGCCCCTTCGAAAAGGATTGTCTTACCTTCACGGTGTGCTTTGAAAAGAGCTTGTGACACATCAGTTACCAGTGGCTGGAACATGTCTACCATTCCCATCAATTGATCATATATCTTGTCGAGATCTGCTCGTTCGTCATCGGAACCGGTTAGATACTGAGCTTTCACCGATAGTTGGTAATTCAGACGCTTACGCAAACGCTCAGGAGCAAAAAGATCAATCACGCGTATTCCGCACCGGGCAACTTTATCGATATAAGCCGGGCCAATGCCACGCATTGTAGTTCCAATACTTTTAATCCCCCGGTTCTTTTCCTGGACAGAGTCAATCAGCTTATGATACGGTAATACCAGGTTGGTAGCTGGTGATACCCATAATCGCCCTGCGTAATCAATACCTCGTTTTGTGAGAAAGTTCAGTTCTTCAGCAAAGCTTTCCGGATCTAAAACTACCCCGTTGCCGATATAGCATACTTTGCCCGGATGAACGATACCGGAGGGAATCAGATGCAGGACATACTTCTTTTCTCCTACGACGATAGTGTGTCCGGCGTTGGCTCCGCCCTGAAAACGGGCGATGATATCGGAATCGGCAGCCAGCAGATCGACAATTTTGCCCTTGCCTTCGTCTCCCCATTGACATCCCAGCACAATTGTGTTTCTACTCATATTATCTATAATCTCCGATCTTTATTATATTCCTGTATCAGATTGCGAACTGCGCCCAGCAACTCCTTTTTCCCAACACCAGTAACAGATGAGCAACCTATTGCCGGCACCTTAAAGTCCCTTTCCACTTGCAGTACCTTGCGGTTAGCCTTGTCGTGATTTAGTTTGTCTGTTTTGGTGATCGCTATCAATGCCGGTACACCAGCGGCTCCCAACCAATTGAGAAGCTGGTGGTCTTCCGGTGTGGGCTCACGGCGACAATCCAGAAGTAGCACAAGTCCAACGAGATTCTCAGAGTTCCGCAGGTAAGCCTCTATCAAGTCCCCCCAATCTCGTCGCATGGCTTTAGATACTTTGGCATACCCGTACCCGGGCAGATCAACGAGGTAATATTGGTCATTAACAAGAAAAAAGTTCAACGATCGTGTTTTACCAGGCGTAGTGGACACCTTGGCCATTTTCTTACTACCCACAAGGCGGTTTAGCAGCGATGATTTACCTACATTGGACCGCCCCGCAAAGGCTACCTGAGGGCGGTGATCCTGGGGTATCTGGTTCAGATTGAAGAAAGATCCGATAAAGGAACAGGAAGAAATCTTTGCAGGTAATGTTTTTGTCATAGTTGATGCACAGCCTTTACTGCCATAGTACACAGATTCATTGTAGCAGTGACTGCCCTAAACCTCGATTATTGCGAGCTTTTGACTTCACAAACGGTGATCGCGTCATGGCTACTCGAAGAGCATCACTAATATTTCTTACGTAATGTAAAGTTAGTCCCTGGAGCAGGTCGTCGGATAGTTCAACGATATCCTTGCGATTCTTTTCCGGGACTACAATTTCGGTAATGCCGAGTCTCTTGGCGGCTAGTAGCTTTTCGTTGAGTCCTCCTACCGCCAAAACATCACCGGTAAGAGTCAATTCGCCGGTCATGGCAATATCGGTACGAACTGGAATGCTGGTCAACGAAGAGACGATTGCTGTTAAAAGTGTGATTCCTGCTGAAGGTCCGTCTTTTGGCACAGCTCCTTCGGGGATATGAATGTGCAGATCGATTTTATCGAAAAAATCCTCCCGCAAACCGTACATTGTGGCATGGTTTCGCACATACGACATAGCGGCTGTAGCCGATTCCTGCATGACATCACCAAGAGAACCGGTCAATGTCAGTTTGGCCTGGCCCTGCATTGGAACAACCTCCACTGGAAGCGCTTCACCCCCCATTTCAGTCCAGGCCAGTCCGACCGCATAACCCACAGTTGGCGACGGTTTAATGTCAGTGCCAACATACTTCAGCGCTCCGAGCGATTTGCGAACTTTGCTTTTCGTTATTGTCAGATTCCGGACCTTTTTCCCTTCGGCAATTTCTACAGCGACTTTCCTGAGTATACTACCCATCTTGCGCTCAAGTTCGCGAACACCCGCCTCACGGGTGTAGTGCCGGATAATATCATACAGGGCATCATCCTTGAAAATTACCACAACCTTGCTCAATCCAATTTCCTTAACAAGTTTTGGCAACAAGTAGTTACGAGCGATTGCGGCTTTCTCAAAATCAAGATACCCGGGCAGACGAATGATTTCCATGCGATCATGTAGAGCCGGTGGAATTGATGATACAGAATTGGCAGTTGTAATAAACAGGATGTTTGAAAGGTCATAATCAACTTCGAGATAGTTATCAGAAAAAGTATTGTTTTGCTCCGGGTCGAGCACTTCAAGCAATGCTGATGATGGGTCGCCACGGAAATCAGAACCGATCTTGTCAATTTCGTCCAGAAGGAAAACCGGATTGGCCGATTCGGCTCGTTTGATACCCTGAATTATCCGTCCCGGCAAAGCGCCAATGTAGGTTCGGCGATGGCCCCTTATTTCAGCTTCATCATGGACTCCCCCCAGAGACATCCGAGCGAATTTGCGATCCAGAGCACGAGCCACCGAACGCCCCACAGAGGTCTTTCCAACTCCCGGAGGTCCCACCAGACAAAGGATTGGACCTTTCACTCGTCCAGCCAGACGAATCACTGCCAGATGTTCCAGGATACGCTGCTTGGGTTTCTCCAGACCATAATGGTCACCATCAAGAATAGACTTAACCTCGGCAAAATTGGTGCGGTCATCGGTCATTGTTTTCCAGGGTAACCCGAGAATCCACTCCAGGTATGACCGAACTACACCGGACTCAGCCGAATAAGGATGCATCTTGGAAAGTTTATGGATTTCTTCTTCTGCCTTGGAAACAACAGGGGCAGGGTAATCGCCCGCCTCAAGTTTAGCGTACAGATCATCAACTTCGGCGGATGGTTCTTCAAACTGTCCCAGCTCATCTTTGATAGCTTTCAATTGTTGTTGCAGATAGAATTCTCGCTGCGATTTTGATAGAGACTCACGCACTGTGCCGTCGATTTTTTGCTCGATTTTCAGGATCTCAATTTCTTCCTTCAGAATCCTGGTCAGTAATAGGAAGCGCCCTTCTATGCTGAGTTCTTCAAGCAAATTCTGCTTGTTCTCATTTTTCTGGAGAATATGAGCTCCTATCGTGTCCGCCTGAACATCATAATCCGAAAGAGATGTCAGAGTCACCAGAATCTCGTCTGGAATACGGCGGTTAAGTCGAACATATTCGGTGAACAGTTCCAATACTGTACGAGCTAAAGCTTCAATTTCGCGGGAAGTCGCTACCTTATCCTGGTTTTGTACTACAACCTCCGCCAACAGGAACTCGTCGCCCTGTATCCAGGAGTCAACAGATGCTCGCACCAACCCTTCTACCAACACTTTCAGGGTACCGTTAGGCATTTTCATCACCTGAAGAATACGAGCCACCACTCCAACTTGATGCAAGTCCTCAGGAGAGGGTTTTTCAACACCGGCAGAACGTTGAGCCATCAACAGAATAAGCTTATCTCCGTCAACGGCCTCTCGTAATGCGTGCATTGTGAATTCTCGTCCGATCAAGAGCGGATAGATCATATGTGGAAAAACAATTACATCACGCAAGGGGATTATTCCCAGAGGTGATCGGACCCTGATTTTCTCGGCGTTGTATTCAATTTTGTATATAGCCAACGATTCACCTTTCTAAATTATAAAATCTGACCAAACATTAAAACATAACCTTTTTTTCCGCTCAGGTCTATATCTTTTTCAGATTAGGTATTTGAAGATCAAGGTAAACAGCGAAGTCACAAGTTAATGAATACAAGTGAAGTGATCTGAGGCTCAATTTCTATGTGCTTGCGCTAATTGATATTGAGGCGGTATCATAGGTTATGAAAGAGAAAAATCCAGATATAATACCTGAAGTTTTACGCCAGTGCAATTGCTGTCCCCGCAATTGTCGGGTTGATCGTTCGTCCGACAAACTCGGATACTGCAAAACAAAAGTCAAAGTCTCAATCGGTTCTATATGTGCTCATCGTGGGGAAGAGCCAGTTATCTCCGGACGACAAGGAATCTGCAACATTTTCTTTACTCACTGCAACATGCAGTGTATTTATTGCCAGAACTATAATATCAGTCGTAATACCAGTTCTATAACCCAATCTCAGGTAGCGATTAGAGATGTGGTCGATCAGGTCGAGAGAATTCTGGATCGGGGCTGCAAATCTGTGGGTTTCGTATCGCCTTCTCATTATTACCCACAGACGCTTCAAATCATCGATGAATTGCACCATCGCGGACGCCGACCGGTTCTCGTGTATAACACAAATGGTTATGATCTGAAAGAAGCCATCGAAAACCTCGAAGGTGTAATTGATGTTTATTTGCCTGATTTCAAATATATCGATGAAGAGCTGGGGCGGAGACTGTCCGATGCGCCCCATTATCCCGAGATCGCCGGAGCGGCCATAGGCGAGATGTTCCGCCAGAAGGGGGCTGATATCAAACTGGATAAGGATAACCTCATTACTTCCGGGCTGATAATCCGCCATCTGGTGCTTCCGGGATACATTGACAACAGCAAAGGTGTGCTGAGGTATATCGCAGAGAACTACTCATCCGATATTCATATTTCGTTGATGTCGCAGTACTATCCTACACCGCGAGTTGTCTTGCACTCGGAGCTGTGTCGCCGTCTTAAACCGTCCGAATACGATGAAGTTCTGGCCGAGTTTGATCGGCTTGGATTCTATAGAGGGTGGGTTCAGCAGATGGAGAGCGCCGATTATTACCGCCCCGATTTCGCTCGCGATCATCCGTTTGAAGAATAATCCGGACATCTATATGCGCGGAATTATTTTGAAATCGCAGGGGTATTACTCTGAGATCGACACATATTCCAAGACGGATTTACGATGATTTCTGTCTTACCTTTATCAACATCTCCCATCGA
This sequence comes from Candidatus Zixiibacteriota bacterium, assembly GCA_003641415.1. Taxonomy (GTDB): domain Bacteria; phylum Zixibacteria; class MSB-5A5; order GN15; family FEB-12; genus B120-G9. Next base: position 12,303 of record QNAG01000008.1, read on the forward strand.
TAGTCGAAACCTTTGGCATTTATCAACTCAGTTTGTTATACTGCCGCCAAAATAAAAGAAAATCCGCTCAATCGTGCGGCGAATATTTCGGAGTGTGCAAAGATGAAAGAACTGGTAGTTAAACTCCTTCCTGAAGTTAAAGAGATCAAAGACCAATCCCTGCAAAACAAAGTAATCGCCTGCTGGGGGGATGCTATCGATTTCCGCGGCTGGACCGAAGAGTTGCTGCGCAACATGCCCTTCACCCTGCTGGCTGAAAATGTCAAGATTACCTTCATCGATCACGTCCGCGCTGTCTGCCGAATGTGTATGGCTGTTGATGATGTCCTGATCGATGTTCACAAGGACCGCCGCACCAAAGTCAATCGCGATTATCTTATTGCCGGGGCATTGCTGGCTGATGTCGGAAAGTTGATGGAGTTTGAAATCGTTGATGGACAACCCGTCAAGTCGGACTATGGCAAACATATCCGGCACCCCTTCAGTGGGGTGGGGCTGGCTTTCAAGCACGATCTTCCCTCGGAAGTAATGCACGTCATCGCCACTCACTCAAAGGAAGGCGCCGGCGAGAAGCTCCTGCCGGAAAGCATTATTTTCCACCACTGCGATTTCATTGATTTCGAGTTGGTGAAATAAGGGAAGGGGAGACCATGAATCAGAATAATGCAGCACAGAACCTTGTTGAAAAGATTGTGCAGCAGTATGCTCTTGATCTGCCGAAGGGGCATGTAGTCCGTGCCGGCGATTATGTATCTATCCGACCGGCGCACATCCTAACCCATGACAACACTGGCGCTGTTATCCCAAAATTCAAGGCTATCGGCGCTACAAAAATCGCCAACCCTCGCCAACCGGTCTATGCGCTGGATCACAACGTTCAGGACACCAGCGAGACAAACCTTGCCAAGTATGCCAAAATTGAAGCCTTTGCCAAAGAGATGGGCGTTGATTTCTACCCGGCCGGACGCGGCATCGGTCATCAGATAATGTGCGAGGAAGGCTACGCCTGGCCCGGTACGATGGTAGTCGCCTCGGACTCTCACGCCAACATGTATGGCGGATTGGGATGCCTGGGCACTCCAGTGGTTCGCACCGATGCTGCCGCTATCTGGGCAACTGGCCGAACCTGGTGGCAGGTCCCGCCCGTAGCGCGATGCGAACTGACCGGTAAGCTCCGTGGAGGTGTAACTGGCAAAGATGTAATCATCACCCTGTGCGGCCTGTTCAACAACAACGAGGTGCTCAATCACGCTGTCGAGTTTGTCGGAGACGGTGTGTCTTCTCTATCTATTGACGAAAGACTTACTATTGCGAATATGACTACCGAATGGGGCGCACTGGTGGGGTTGTTCCCGATAGACGAAACTGTAATTGACTGGCTGCGACGTAGAATTGAAGCTGTCGAACAACGCGGTCTGGCGGAAGTCCCTTCGGATGCCGACGGCGATGGTTCTCACCCGCGCCTGAACAAACAGCACCTGAATGAATTGGAACAAAGCTCCCTAAAAGCTGATAGCTCTGCTATCTACGCCCGTGAGATTACGCTTGATCTATCCACTGTCACGCCGCATGTAGCCGGTCCGGATAATGTCAAGACAATGACCTCGGTAACTGAGATGACAATACGGAAACTCAAAGTTCACAAGGCGTACCTGGTGTCGTGCGTTAACAGCCGCGCCCAGGACATTGCTGAAGCTGCCAGGGTTGTAAAAGGTCACAAGGTAGCCGACGGTGTGGAGTTCTATATTGCCGCTGCCTCAAGTGAAGTACAGACTGTGGCCGAAGCCAAAAGCAATTGGGGTACTCTGTTAGAAGCCGGAGCACTGCCATTGCCGCCGGGGTGCGGACCATGTATAGGACTTGGTAAGGGTTTGCTTGGCGAGAACGAGGTTGGTATCTCAGCTACTAATCGCAATTTCAAGGGACGAATGGGTGCGCGCAGCGCTCAGGCTTATCTGGCTTCGCCGGCAGTCGTGGCGGCTTCGGCTATCGCAGGATACATAACAGGACCGGAGGAGTTCGACACTATTGAAGTTGTTCGTTCCTTTAAGGAAATCGCACCGCAATCCGGCAGTGACAAAGTTTCTGTTGCTATCGTGGACGGTTTCTCTGAGAAAGTGACCGGTCGTATTGTTTTCTGTCATCAGGATAATCTCAATACCGATGGAATCTATCCCGGCAAGTATACCTACATTGATGACTTCACGCCCGAGCAGCAAGCTGGGGTGGTGATGGAAAACTACGATCCGGAGTTTACCAAACTGGTCGATAAGGGTGACATTGTAGTTGGCGGGTTTACTTTTGGATCTGGCTCCTCGCGTGAGCAGGCTGCTACTGCTTTCAAGTATCGCGGCATAAGTATGGTGATCGCCGGATCGTTCTCGCAGACATACAAACGCAACGCCATCAATAATGGTTTTCTTGTGATAGAATGCCCGGAACTGGTGAACGAACTTCGTTCGATCTACGGGACAGACAAGCTAACCATAGTTACTGATTTGACCGCAACGATTGACTTCGCGCACGCAACAATAACAGCCGGGGATAAGGTTTACGATATCGCCCCGCTTGGCTCCGCCGCCCAGGAGTTGGTAGTAACAGACGGGTTAGAGAACTGGGTTAAGGCAAGGCTGTAGGATAGGTGAGTCAATTATTAGGAAGGGACAGACAATGTCTGTCATTCCTGCGAAGGCAGGGAATCCAGAGAGAGTCCCACATGAAGACAACAGGGGACCAAAACAAAACTCCTAAGTACAATACGCTCACCAGCACAGGCTGGATTTAAGACGGGGAAGTTCAAGTATTTCCAAGATAGGATCGACAGCATTGATAGGAAACGCCAGAGAGTGATCCATCATCTCGACTTTTCTATCAGCATTGAAGAAATCGAGAACGACATGGACTATTTTTATTGGCTTGGCCTGTACTTCACAATATTGATGTCTAAAAAGTTTGGCCTTAAGCACATTCCTGGCCGCGATGCTCGCAAGCAAGTTGCGAAAGCGTATGGCATTGATTACTTGATAAAGGAAACTCCCATGATCGAGAAACCCATCTTCCAACACCTCGCCGATTGTTCTCGGTGGAGTCGAGGCAAGCCTGCAACAAATCATCGTACGATATGTTTCTTCCCCACTATAACTACCCCTATTATTGTTCAACTGTAGATTAGTCTTCAAGAAAAAGGTCTCTCGGTTAAACCCAAGAGACCTGTTATTTATATGCTATGGTTCGATACTGAAGAAAAATCAATTACTACTGTTTCCCGCAGCATCCCGCTTTTTTATTCGAACCATTCTCTCGACCGGAATTGTATATCTTGTTTGATCTTTATCATCAATTGAAAAAGTCAATGAATGATTAAACTCTTCCAAGATTTTGTCCTCGTGAACTTTTATCGACCCCTCTACCGTTTCACCCGCCTTTATTATTTCCGGAAGATTGACATCAAAAAAATCTTTAGCCCAATCGATTGGTGTTATTTTATAGTCTCGGTTACCCCGGTTCTCGATAAGGAATTTGGCAATACGCCGAGGTTTCTCAGTTACCTGGGCGACATGAAGTTTCTGAGGTTGGAGAAGAAGGGGTAAATCCTTTTCGGGATTAGTGATCAGGTGAGATTTGATCTTTAGATATATCTTCTCGTCGGAAATATTTGTTTCAAGATAGGGTCGCTTGGTCACCAAACCACGATATGATTTAGTGGAAAAGAGAATATCAAGTCGGGTGCTGTCGCCTGGGGCCAGAACGGAATCCATCAGTGGCGCTTTGGTACAACCACATCCGGGGACAACTTTCAGTATTCTAAGAGTATCATCACCAACCGATTTAATCCAGAACGAGTGGCTTATCGTAGCTCGTTGGCAGACTTTTCCCCAGTCAAAGGTATCCTCCGGAAGCTCTATCATTGGTCCAGCTTGAACCGTAATGCCCAACAAAGCCACAGAAAAAAATATTTGCGCCATTTTAGTGATAATTCTCATTGGAAAATCTCCTCTTATGCCAATTTGATTGATCATATTATATCAATTCGGTACTGTTGCCAGACAACTTTTGCCATAGATCAATCTTTATACACTTACATAACGATTTGGATTAAACAGCCTGATTTGGCTTCGTAATATTGGGAGTTGTCTCCTGCTACTAATACGGAGACACACAACCTCATTATGAAATAACATTAAACAACCGACCCCAGCGAACTTTCTGAAAGAAATGAATCGTATTATATAGAAACATGCGTGGAACGGATAACGGATCTGTTACTGAAACATCAGGTGATGGATAATTGGAATCATTCCAAGACCAATGGATAATCATGGCCTCACCCAGTACCAGTTCCTTGGGGACAGTCCCCCAAAAACGGGAATCGTGAGAATTGTCACGATTATCACCCATCATGAAGTATCTATCTTTGGGGACAACAAAAGGTCCAAAATTGTCACGACTGTCAAGTCCGCCGGAGCGTCGAGGTTGAATAATCTGATTGCCATTAATAGTGGTATCTATGTGTTTAGCAAACCGAGGATTTTTAAAGAGCTTGCCGTTGACATAAAGCTCTTTATCACGAACAAGAATTGTATCTCCAGGTCCGCCAACACATCGCTTGATGTACTTTGTTATCCCATCTCGCGGGTAAATGAAAATAACCACATCTCCCGGTTGTGGCTCGCTGATAGCTGGCAGTTGCCATCCCACCAACGGCAACCGGGCACCATAGACAAACTTATTGGCCAGGAGAAAATCTCCTACCAGCAGGGTGTCTTCCATAGATGCAGAGGGTATTTTATAAGCCTCCACGATAGATGTCTTAATAATTAATGCCAGTATAATTGCTATAAAAAACTGTTTGAAGTTTTCCCAGATCCCGATGTTCTTTTGTGCCATAATTTCAATTACCAGATTTAGCTTTCATTTTTCAGCCATCTCGATTCTTACCTTAGTCAATTATACTCTTGAAACCAACAAAATGTTATTGATTATTTTTAAATAAGTAAAGGACATATCTTCATTGCATTTATAGCGATTGTTATAAATGCTTTCCTTGTGCGCCCTCCCTTTAGGAGGCTGCCATAGAAGTGGAAACTAATCGCTCATAGCTGTGGGGAGGGGACAAGATTGGTTTCCTTTAACTTCGCGTAGCAGCGGGCCTTGTGTCCACCGTTGAATTGCTGGGAGACAAGCCCCCAGCCTGCGCGGAACGTGAACAGCGTCTCTTGGGACAACCTCTTTGGGGTTAGGATTAGATCATTTCTCAATGTCTAAAGATTTGGGGCAGCCGGTCATTTCCGATTAAAAGGGAAGGCGGATATATTAATTGACAGATTGTGTACTTGTCACTCTTAATGGTATAAAAAATACGTAGTGGAAAAGACCATAACAGTATGTCATACTTTTCCAAGTTGTGCTTTGACTGCCTGAAGCAACCCTCCGTTTTCAATTATACTACAGACTTGTTCGGGGTAGGAAGCAAAACTGATTTCTTCTTCATTACAAGCAATCTTTCCTCTGGAAAGACTAAGGCTAATAGTGTCTCCATCGGAAACTTTTTCTAAGATGTCAGCCTCAATCAAAGCCAGGCCATTATTGATCCCGATTCGAAAGAACCCACGATCATAATCGGATGCAATAATACACTTGATACCTGCAGCCTGCAATGCACGCACAGGCAGATCACTGACTGCGTCATGGCCAAAACCACTTCCGGCAACCAGGATGGAGGCATCAGCAAGTCTTTTCGGAAACCCATTGCCGATATTTTCAAACACGTGTCCTGCAAGCTGAACAGGATCGCTCTCTGTCTGATACTCCGGGGAACAAATCATATCGGCAGTGATATCTTTGTTAATGGTAACAAGGGTACCTTTGATGTCGTTCATATTACCTCGGTGGTTGTAGCAATGGGGGCTGTTTGGGATTGAAGGGCAGAACTTGCGTTACATAATTCGTGTTCAAATGGATTGCCGGATTGCCATCCAGTTTTGCCGGTAGCTCGAAATTGTTCCAGGCGACGGATAGTAATCTCGGTAAAGATAGGGTCACTATCGAAAGTTATACAACGTCGGTGGTTACGTTCACAAGCAAGCAAAGTAGTGCCGGAACCGGCAAAAAAATCAGTAACAAGATCACCTTCTACTGTCGAGGCCAGCACAATGCGTTCAATCGCCCTTAGTGGTTTCTGGGCATAACAACCACTGACATTCTCTTGAAGACGATAGAAAACTTGCTGCAGGTCAACCCAGACATTTCCAGCCCGGATATTCATGGACCGACCACGCTGAATATTCTCGGTGCGATGACCATCGATATCCTTGTAGTACCCCCTGAGTATTTTTGGAATATCAGTGTACTGTACTTGGAAAAACGGATGGCCGAGCGTGTAGTACAGCAACTCCTGGCGTACCGCCATCCAGTTGCTCTGGGTACCGTAACCGCGCTGGTTGCGCATAGTAATAAAAGATCGCGATCGAAAGCCACTAGTAGCCATCATTGTTATGAACTGTCCCAATGGTTGAAAATGGTTGTTCTGATCGGCACCCAGCCAGACATAAAGAGAGGAGTCGTCGGTAAGGATGCTATGGCAGTTGTCTACCCATACCCGAGACCAGGCGATATATTCCTCGATTGATCTGGTTTCGAAAGCTACAAGATTATAAGGAGGGTCCTGCACGGCCAGAGCAGCTCGGGAATCACCGAACAACTCTCGAAGAAATGACTGATCGGATGCGTCACCGCAAGCAACCAAGTGTTTTCCTTCGGGATCATGCCATACCTCTCCTTGCTTCAGACGACAATGCGGAAGCAATCGCTGTCGGATATCGGAAGTATCTCGATCCAGACGAGGTAAAGGGTTTTGTAACATACTGGCATGCTATAAAGCAATAGGCGTAGGTTCAACAAAAACAGTTATGGTCTGCACTCCCTTGTCCGGCAACGAGTTTGTTTGCTGGTCGAAAAAAAGTTGGTTTGACCACTTGGCACGACAGCAATATCTCACTATTATATAGCGCTATGGCAGACAAGATGATATGGGCACCCTGGCGAGCAGACTTTGTTCTGAGTAAAAAGGAGAAGGGTTGTGTTTTCTGCAACCGCTTAAAACTCAAAGACTCAGTGAAGAATCTAATCGTTTATCGGGGTAATGAAAATTTTGTTATTCTCAATAAGTTCCCTTACAACTCCGGCCACACATTGATCGTGCCCATGAGACATATAGGACAACTTGAGAAATTGACGGAAGAAGAAGCTAACGAGTTTTTCTCTCTAACCCGACTAACAATCAAAATAATCAAGAAGGTGCTTAAACCGCATTCACTTAACATTGGTATGAACCTCGGTCGGTCATCAGGAGCTGGAATTCCCGAACACCTCCATATGCACATAGTGCCTCGCTGGACCGGTGATACTAACTTCATGCCTGTGATCGGAGAAACCAGAGTTGTTTCAGTTGGGCTCGAACTCGTCTATGATGCTATCAAGAAAGAATTCGACAAACTATGAGCCCCCGGCGAAAAATGCCAACAAAGGCGGAGTTGCTACAACTTCAAAAGTTGTATCGGACCGATGAGAATATCGGCGAGAGACTTGGAGGTGTGCCTGCCTATCTGGTCGCTTACTGGCGTCGCAAGAAAAATGTTCCCAAACATTCACAACCAAAGTTCTCCGAAAGTGAGATTCGCAACCTGTGGGAAAGATTTGGAGATGATGACCGTTGTGGGCTTGAACTAGGGATTTCCAAAGCAGCTTTCTACAACTGGCGTCGTCGCTATGGTATTCGCGAAAAACCAGCCTTTCTCAAGTTGGAACAACTCGAGTTGAATCTGCCGGGGATGGACCTACGCAACCACATCGTCCCCCTATACGGTAAACAGACAACAACACAGAAAATACTTGCCCAATCCGCTGGTCTTGATAAAGTCAAAGTTGGGGAACTGGTAGTGGTCGAACCGAATGTGGTGATAGTGAACAAGGACTTTGGCAAAATAATCCGTACTTTCAAAGAAATTGGTGTCGAGTATGTCTGGAATCCAGCCAGGATAATTATCAGTTTGGATGGTAACAGTGGATCCACAGGGGAAGATTCAACAGATTACAAACTGGCGCGAGAATTTGCCAGACGACAGAAAATCGATAATTTCTATGATTTTCACAAAGGGACTTCCCACCAGTTGGCAATCGAGAACGGTCATATTCTTCCCGGGCAATTAGTGTTGGGAACGGATCGTTATGCTGTCTCTCTGGGAGCTCTTGGCGCTTTCGCGGTAAGCATTGATGCCACCGAAATGGCTACCGTGCTGGCCAGCGGCCGGATATGGTTGAAAGTACCATCATCCATCCGTATTGATATAAGTGGGCGTCGTCCACGTGGAGTCTATACAGGGGACATCGTTCTGGCAGTAATCAAACAACTAGGGACAACCAGAGCTGAATATCGGACTATCGAGTATTACGGTCGAGCTGTGGCCAGTATGAGCATGAGTGAACGGACAACCTTGTGTTATCTCTCTGCTGAAATGGGACCCAAGGCAGCTATGTGTTCGTTTGAAGCCATTACCCGCCGTTACCTGACTGGTCGTACCAACACCAGTTATAAACCAGTCATTGCCGATAAAGACACAGTTTTCGATGAGGTGTACCAGTTTAATATTGATCGTCTTACTCCACAGATTGCCGGGCCAAACGTAATCAATACTATTAAGCCCGTCAGGGAACTGGAAGGTTTGAGTATTCAACAGATTATTATTGGCACTTGTAGCAATGGCCGATTCGATGATCTCCGTGTAGTGGCAAACATCCTCAAGGGTAACAAAGTTGACTCACAATGCAGACTTATTGTCATGCCAGCTTCACATAAGGTCTATCTCGAGGCACTCAAAAAAGGGTTAATCCGAATTCTTGCCGAAGCTGGGGCTATGGTAATCAGCTCAACAAATATGTCCATCGCAGGCGAGTTCCAACGTACACTGGCGCCCGGTGAACGATGCCTTACAACAAGTGTTTCAGCTATTGCTAATTCGGAGAAGAATAATGGTACTGAAATTTACTTTTGTTCACCTGCAACAGCCGCAGCTTCAGCTCTCAATGGCCGTATTACCAACCCGGAACCATACGTAAAATAAGTTCTCTTCTATTTTCCTTATCTGTTTGAATAACAGAAATGGTTGCGAACAGACGCTGGGAGACAAACCCTCACACCCTACGCGAGACAGATAAGGTGCCTTTTTAAGACAGTCTCTGAAGTCTTGGCACAACATAAGATAATTGAACCTGTGTCTTATTGTTTTTTTTAGACAGATGGAATATCAAAACCCCTGAAGGAGACGGATAATGTCGTTGTATGTGACCATCACAATCAACCCTAGAATAAGGAAGATACCAACCTGCTGAGCATAAACGCGAGCTTTCATAGACAATGGCGACCCGCGAATCCCTTCAATCCCTAAAAAGATGAGCTGACCACCATCGAGTACCGGAATAGGGAAAACATTTATTACAGCTAAATTGACCGACAACAGAGCCATAAAGAAGAACAGATTTACAGGGCCTTTTTTTGCCTCCTTACCGGACTGCTGGGCAATAAATAACGGACCACCAATGGCTTTGGGAGACACCTCCATAGAGACCAGTTTCGCTACAAAATCAAAAGTTCGAGCCACAAGCGTGTGAGCCATAACTGTCCCTAGTTTAATCGACTCAAAGAAGCCATATTTTTCATACCCGATTATCTTTTCGTTGAATCCGATAAGACCGATTGTATCCATACCCCCCTCAGCATTGGGTGTCGATACAGCCATTGTAACAACCGTAGCTTCGACTGTATCCCCTTCATGTAACCATGTCAGATTAACAGGTTTCTCCACGATTGAGTGGATACGATAGGCCACCGAATCGAACCGGGAGACAGGGTCTCCATTGACAGCAATAATCGCGTCACCCGCTTTCAAGCCAGCCTTTTCCGCAGGGCTATCTTGTTGCACATCGCCTACGAGTACCCGTGTTTCATCTGTTAAAGGACGTCCACCAAAATAGAAAATACCGATCAATAATACTATTGCCAGAACGTAGTTCATAAAAGGACCAGCAAAAATTACCGCCGCTCGTTGTCCGATTGATTTTGACATAAACTCGTCTGGAGCCCCGGTGGCTTCTTCGGTGGGATGCTCACCAGCCATTTTAACATACCCACCCAGCGGAATGATTCCAATGCAATAGATTGTCTCGCCCCACTTTTTCGAAAAAATATTGGGCGGGAAACCTAGATAAAACCGCTCAACTTTAATGCCTACCTTCTTAGCCACCAGGAAATGGCCAAGTTCATGTATAAAAACTAAAATTCCAAGAACGAATACA
>QNAG01000009.1 GCA_003641415.1 Candidatus Zixiibacteriota bacterium
ATTGCCGAACCTGATGGCATATTCTCTGCAGTCGGCATAAGCGCAACTATGTTAAGCGACAGATCAAGACGAGCAGCGGTTACAATGGCCGATAAAACTGTAGCAGCGCCTGCCATATCTCCCCTCATCTCGTGCATTAACAGGGCTGGTTTAAGCGAGATTCCTCCAGCATCAAAAGTGACACCTTTACCTAAAAGCACAACCGGTTTCTGCCCCGGATTACCTCCAGAGTACTCAAGAACAATAAATCTCGGTGGTTCTTTTGATCCCTGGGCTACTGCCAACAACGCCCCCATCTTCTCCCGGGTGATAGCTTTGCTATCCAGAATAGAGCACTTTATATCATATTTTTTAGCCAACTTCTTGGCCAAAGCTGCCAGCATCTTCGGAGTTAGGTGGTTTGCTGGTGTGTTAGCCAGACCTCGCACCATATTCTGCCCTTCGGCGATAACACTTCCGCGTGCGGTGGCTTTTTCCAACCGCTTAAGAAGACGTTTATTATCAATCACAAAAGTTATGGCCTCGAGTCTGTTATCGTCCTCAGCGTCTTTACCTGTCTTAAACTCTCGCTGCTTGAATCCACCCAGAATATATCCTTCAATTACTGCTTGATAGAACTCTGCATCTTCTGTCTTCCCGAAATAAAAAGCAGCTGATACCGAATTCTTCAGACCAGAATCCTTTGATAAATATCCTCCAGCGCTTCGGTAGGTGTCAGCATCGACCTCTTTTCTGGAGCCCAAACCCACCAGGATAGCGCGCCGAGTTTGATAACCTGCAGGATGCATGATTGTACTTATTTGACCCTCTTTGCCGGAGAATTCGCCCGACTCAAGCATAGTCTCAACAGCGCCGCCAGAGGCAGCGTTCAATTCATTAAGGGTTTTGTCGCTTATCTTTTCAAATTCAGTCGTAAATATCACAAGACTATCGACATCGCAATTGGCCGGGTGTTCAGCCATATACTCAAGATTCATATCTGTACTCCTTATTTATTTTTAGAAGAAGCTACAAAAAAGGAGTGTAACGGGCAACTGATTTGAAATAATTGGTAACCATGGAAAAGAGTTGCTGCTCTATCTGCTTATTGAATACAGCATCTGAACAGGTAAAATCAAGCATTCGATCTGCAAGGAGAGATTACAGTCTTCTCTTTTCTATTCCTCCGAACCGAGATATTTCAGTGCATCGGTCTTTAACCGTTCACGGTCGAACCCTTTCAAATCGACGACCTCAAGAAATTCCAGAAAAGACAGATCAAATCTTCCTATGGCAGCTCGACCAAATGGTTGTTCTCCAGTATTGTCGGCTGCTTTCTGAAAGCTAATATCCAGAGAAAACGATTCCTGTTTAAGGTTAGATATAATTTCAGTTGGTATAGTCTTGAGCGTTTCCTCTGTTACTCCTTCTACTCGAATCCGTACTATTTTGTCAGAGCTTTCAACCGCTTCAACTTGCTCCCTGATTATATTTGCTAACTGGTCACCCCGCTTGCCTGCTGCGTTAATTGCCTGAAGGTCGACCATTTCTCTGCTGTGTACTTTGTGGAAGGTCACATTAAATGGTTCCAAATCGACCTCAAGAAACCCTTTTTCAATCCCTCTCTCCTTCTGAGATGTTCGCTCGGTCGATCCGCAGTACCAGGCTCGTGAGGACACTTTACTATAATTGTGAAAGTGACCGAGGGCTACATAGTCAAAACCTTCAAAGCTGCTTAGAGGTAACTCCTGCTCGCCAAGGTCAACCATTGAAAACTCCGGCATACCGGCCGCTACGCCATGAACCATCAGGATATTGAATCGTGCGGAACTATCCGGGATACATTTGCTTAATTCCTGCTGCAACAGCTCCCCTGTAAGACAGTGTGGAACGGCATGAATGCATACATCGCCGATAAATATCTTTTCCAGATGTCCACTGGATACAACGCTAAGATTTTCAATCTGCCGAAAGACATCGAGGGCTGCTCCCTGATACGGCTGTTTGGGAGCATCATGGTTACCACTGATTATTACTGTCGGGATACTATGCTGCTCAGCAAGGCGGTGAAGTTGCTCGGCAGCAATAGCCATAATTTTGTTAAGCGGTCTAACCCTGTCAAACAAATCGCCGGCATGGAGACATATATCCGGTTTGATATCAATAATACGGTCTATTGCCTCAATAAAAGCATTAACAATATCTTCCTGGCGCATTGTAAGGCCGCTCTTTCCGCGACGAGAATGTCCAGAGCCGGCATCAAGATGACTATCAGCCAAATGGCACAGTTTCATAATAAGAATATACGCAGTAATCAGTCGCTACGTAAATCACTAAAAAAACTAAAAAAGATGAACTGATAAATATTTACTTTTAATAGATTTCATACCGCGAAATGCGGTCGCGGAGCGTGTTACGGGAAATACCTAAAGCTTCGGAAGTCTTAACTTGATTTCCGTTGAACTGTTGCATACATGAAGAGATAACAGCACGCTCAAATGATGATTCGAGGAAATGAAATATCTGTCCGGGTGAGCTGACAATTAACCTGGACATGATAGGTTCGACAATCTTACGGAAAGACTCGGTGTAGTCCTCCTGCAGCTCATCGAGGTTAATCTCCCCCTTGGTGCCATCCTCGCTCAGAATGGGGAAATCCTCTGGCTGTAACACATCACTCTTTGACATTACCAATGCCGTATGGACATTGTTCTCAAGCTCGCGCACATTGCCCGGCCACTGGTACTGGATGAGCATCTGCATAGCTTTCTTCGAAACAGTTTTCTCCCTCTGATCCATCTGAGCAGCATACTTCTTTATGAAATGTTCAGTCAGAATAGAGATATCACTCTTGCGCTCTCTCAAAGGAGGAATGAAAATTGAAAATACCTTAAGACGGTAGAAAAGATCAACCCGGAAAGAACCTTCCTTCATAGATTGCACTAACGACTTATTGGTAGCAGCTACGATGCGGACATCTACTTCAATGCTGTCGTTTCCGCCGACGCGTTCCAACTTTTTCTCCTGAAGAACTCGCAGAAGTTTCGATTGAGTAAGCATCGACATGTCACCAATCTCATCAAGGAAGAGTGTCCCCTTATCGGCTTGTTCAAATTTCCCTATTCGTTTGAAATACGCTCCTGTGAATGCTCCCTTCTCGTGGCCAAAAAGCTCTGATTCGAGAAGCGTCTCATGGAGTGCAGCACAGTTCACTGACAGGAATTCTTTCGAGCGACGTTTGGAGTTGCGATGAATAGCATGAGCTACTAACTCCTTGCCGGTTCCAGACTCACCAAAAATTAGAACCGCAGCGTCAGCCTTAGCTACCTGGCCTATTAATTTGGCAATCTCAACAATTTCGGGTGAACGGCCAATAATTTCATCAGCACCCTCAACCTGTAATTTTTCTTCGGAATGAGAACGCTCTATGGCCTTACCACCGTAGTGATACCCGCAAGCTTTGCTGACAGTGCTAATGAGCTTGTCTATTTCAAACGGTTTGGTGAGATACTCAAAGGCACCTTCCCGCATCGCTTCAATGGCGTTTTCTGTCGAGACAAAACCAGAAATCACAATAACCGGTAGTTCATCCCTGATATTTTTTATCTGTTTGAGAACTTCCAGCCCGGAGAGACTTGGTAGGTTAACATCGAGCATGACCAAGTCCAGGTCATTGTTCTCCTCGATCATCTGACCTACCTTATCACCATCCTCCAGAAACCGAAAGGAGAACCTGTCACTGTCAAACAGATTCGCCAGCGATTGCGAAAGATCTTTGTCGTCGTCAACCAATAAGATGTTTTTCATCTTTGACAATACCCCTTCTGGTATATGGATACTATCGGTAAGAATCGAATTTCTTATAGGTTATATAGGAGAAAAACAGAATCTCCCCGTAAAAAAATCACTGCTGTCAGCAGTTTTTTAATCAATAGTTCTCTTTAATTTTAATACGGTGGTTCAACTGATAGAAAGTCGTTAACTCACTTGGGGAATGTTCCAGTTTGAAGCAATGAAAACAGAAATTAAAAAATTGCATTTGAACATTTTTCTAACAACTACTCAATTGAAAGAAATGAGATTCCTGGTAAAAACCGAAAGTAATACTGCACATGAGGATATCTATATTGCAAGGGCTTGGAGCTTCTTGGTTGAGAGGCTACAAGAAGAGACTCCACTTTCAGTCAGGGATTGACAACAGGTATACTCACTGTCCGTTCTGGCAGTGTGTTGATCGCTCCGGTATGTATATGAATATGAATCTTTACCGGATTTTCCGATAGCTCAAGATGGAACAGATTAATAAAGGTTGTACCTTGGTATACTTTTTCGAAGCCTCCCTCGGAGAGAGACACCGTAAAGATAGGGAGATGCCAAATATCTGATAGACGATCCGCCATAACTGCAATACCGACATCACGATATTGATCAAGAAGGCTATACCCCCCTACTTGATTGTATGCTCCCTCGGAATCGAGATAACAATTCTCATGACGTTGTCCATCAATCAGGATAAATCTATCCTCGGCATGTCCGGCCTGAAAATTAAAATTGTTTTCTACACCGAAGTTGACTGAAACGCGATGTCCTTCAGGACAGGACAGGCTATATCTAATCCGCACATACTCTGTCCCTTGTTCAAAGGTGCAACGTTTCTCTAATCGCACAGGGATAACGCCATCTGGACGCCACAGATGACCGTTGCGGGTCATAGTCAACGTTTGGTTATTATCATCGATGTTATAGTCAAACGGCTCAACAATAAAATCGCCTTCCTCGCCAAATCGACCGGATCGATACCGCTCGAAGTCTACATCGTCTGTAAAGAAATGATCTATCAAACAGCGTTTGAGGTACCAATCCTCCCGCAGCAGTTCTTTGAGGCCTTCTTCCTTGGCTAATATGAGATCATGAATGGATGCCGTTTTGCTCTCAGGCGCATGAGTAACCGCTTTGTCGAGTTTGAAATGGTATCCCTCCTTGCGTCGTGTAAGAGTGTCGGTAGGATCGAAGTAGTGCTTGTTAAGAGCTAAATGAATAAGATTTCCCCCTCGGTTTGGCTTGAACACAGCTGAGAGCGCTTCCGATGACACCACTACTTCATCATAACCATCAATATCATAGTCAATCGACGAAATGGCCAATTTCTTGTCGTCTTCAAGTTGAGCTATTTTACTATCAGCTTCAATGAGATTAGCATAGATAGCCTGGCGAATATGCGGCAGGTATAGTCCTCCGAACACACCATGCCAGTAGGGACAATTGCATTGCCCGGCATATAATCTGTTCCGGGCAACATCAATTTCACTGGATTTTTCGGGGTTATTTTTTTTAAATTCAGCCAACCGATTGGAGACAGCTAACATCTTCTTGTGCATCAGGTTGACTTCATCATATTTGGCCAGAAAACCGCGCCAGTGACCACCACGAACATAGCGACCATAACGATCCCATGCTTCCTGCTCCTTTAACCACTTCTCAAACTTCTCATACTCCAGGAAAGCTATCGGAGGTAATGCCCAGTGAAGCATCTCGGCATAGGAGGCTGAGGGCAAATATGCTCTACCCACAGGTTTTTGCTTGGCAATTTCTCCCAGAGGCACAATCTCCAGCCAATCGCTGTTTTTCTCTACCTTTTCCATGAATTCCTTCAACCAGCCATCGTCATAACAATGTTCGTGAGTGTTTGGCCAAACTCCGAACTTCTCGCCATCGTCAGCGTAAACAGCCATACCGTTGGGGTTACGCTCCGCCTGAGCCTTAAGTTCATTGATCACTTCTTCAACTGTTCCAAATGGAATGAGGTAGCGAAGTCGCTTCTGGATTGGAAGAAGAGTAAGTTGGTAACCCTCATTCTCGGTGATAAAGGGACCTGTCAACTGGTTAAGCTCAAAACCAGCGTACAGGAAATGGGTGTCATCGATTGGCAGGTATTTCACTCCCGATTGCGCCAGTAGTTTTGGCAGATGTGGCTCCCATATCCGTTCTGTCAACCAGAGACCTTCTGGCTGTTGCTCAAAATGTTTTTTCAGATAGTTGTTGAGCATCGCTATCTGCCCACGGCTGTCACGTTCTGGAATAGCAATCAGGATCGGCTCATAAAAGCCACCGGTCATTAATTCGACCTGACCCCGGTCTATCAGTTCTCCAACAAGCTGAAAATACTCAGGGTGAGCTTCCTGTTGCCAGTGCCAGAGAATACCTGACTGGTGAATAGAGATTCTCATATGTTCAGCCTGCTTGAGAAGCTCAAGAAACGGCTGATAAGCGTTAGTATGTGCTTCTTCAAAAACGGCTTGGAAGTTTCCCACCGGCTGGTGGTTGTGAATGCCAAAAGCCAGCTTGAATTTGCTCATTACTAAAAAATCTCCAGTGTCAAGTTAATGTACTTTCGGGGATTTTCACGGATGTCATTAATAAGATCATCAAGGTTGTCGGCCGTTCCTCGCAAATCGTCATAAAGACGGCGGTCCTCAATCATCAATTGCAGAGTACCATCAGATGAGTTTATCCGGTCAGCAAACTGTCGAGCCGAAAGAGCCAGACTGTCAAGCTGGTCAACTACCTTTTCCAGTCTCATCGAGAAACGATCAAAGCGCTGCATAGACGAATCTACCCTGCTGCTGTTGTCTGACAGCAGGCGATTGAGATTTTTCGAGGCATTGTAAAAATTATCGACTGTTTTATCCACTTGTTCTTCATGACGGGAAAGATAACCAAGCATTGAGGTTGAGATTTTCTCCAAGCTGGCCACAGTACGATTCAGACTTGCCAGAGTAGAATCCGAACCCACATGTTGCCGAAAAGCGAACACGAGATTTCGCAATTCCGTAACCATTTCCCCCATCAAACCCATTACTTCCGGCAGACCTGTGTCGTAGTGTCCTTCAACTACTTCGCCGGGATCAAACAAAATGCTGTCATGACCCGGTTGGATAGCGATAAAGCGTTCTCCCATCAATCCCATATTCTTAATAACGAATCTGGCATCACGTTTTAGGATCACATCATGATACAAAAGAAGTTTTACTTCCACGCCTTCCTTGGTAAGCTTTAGATCTCGTACTTTTCCCCGCCGTACACCGGACACAGTAACTCTATCTCCAGCTGCCAGGGTACCTACATCATCAAACCGCACCCTAATAATCTGGGCGTTCCTCTCCAGCTTGTATCCCTGCAGCCAGTACAGAGACCCACTAAGGATTATCAAACCCAATAGTATGATAAGTCCGACCCGAAACTCTATTCTTTGAGAAGCCATATTATTTCTATTAATATCGGTATGTTATTGTATTCAATTGACTAACCAATGTGAAAAAGAAACTAAAGCGTATTCGCTATGGCCACATAATTGTCATAGCGAAAGAGCGCAATCTTTCCTTCCTTAACCGCTGCTTTAACCGCACAGCCCGGCTCGTGAATATGACTACAGGGATTAAAACGGCATTTGTCAAAGTACGGCTCGAAATCCCGGTAATAAAAGGGGAGGTTTTCCCTGTCGATTTCCCAAAGTCCCATCACCTTAAGACCCGGTGAATCAACTACGAAACCCCCATCCGGAAGTTCAAACATCTCTATATTAGTAGTAGTGTGCTTACCCTTGTTACTATGTGATGAAATACTACGTGTCTTCAAATCTAAACCGGGGATCAAATTGTTAAGAATGGTTGATTTTCCTACTCCGGAATGACCCGCAAACAGTGTGCGATGACCAGTAAGTTTCCCTCGAAGAACATCCAATCCGTCACCGGTCAGGGCTGATACTGAAACAACACTGTACCCCAACGAGCTATAGGCAGAAATAATCTGTTCCACATCAGAGGGATGTTTTAAATCCATCTTATTAACCACTATCAACGGTTCAAGATTACCCATATCCGCTGCAATCAGGAAACGATCAATAAGACCTGTCTTAAGCGGTGGCGATTTAATGGAAACAACTGCCGCCAATTGGTCCAAGTTGGCAGCCAGTACCTGCATCTTGGACTCCTGACCGACCATAGGCCGAAGAAACGCTGTGCGTCGCTCCATAACCTCATCGATGGCTCCCCCTTTCCCTTCAGAACGAGTGAAAAGCACGTCGTCACCGACAGCTACTGGTGTTACATCCTTTGTGATGTGCTTAACTTTTTGCCGGACCTCGCACTTAATGTGCGAACCATCATCAGCGCGAACTTCAAAAAGTCTCCCACGCGTAGCTACAACTACTCCCTTCTCAGATTTCGTCATCGTATTATCAAGGTAGCCCCTTCAAATGCCACTATCAAGATTTATAAATTAAGTTTGTTATTACCCATTGCGGTATTTTTGTAAAAATAGTTTGACATATGCCGATTAGTTAATATATTCTAATCAAACTTTATGGGAAAGAATACGTCTAACTGTTAGTTATGAGAAACTTGCGCTGCTAAGGAGATTGATTTTAATGATTAAGATTATGATCAATAATATCGGAGTGCTTAATAGCCAAAATGCGGCGGGAGAAATGCGTCTTGTAAGATAGGCATATATACAAGATAAGTTCTTTCCCCGTCGCGACTTAACCAGGTCCGGCGGGTTTTTTCATGTCTGGTCTGAGAGTGACATAGCAAAATGATGCCATCGAACCAGACAAACCATTGAGAGGCAAACAAAATGACTGCAGAGTTCTATGAAGACGAAAAGAATACCCGAGAAGAAAAAGAGATTTCACTTGGGCGCGCCTTTGGGAGACTGACTCCATTTCTCAGGGAACACAAATGGCGACTGGCTGTATGCCTTGGTTTGCTCATCGTGGTGACTGTTTTCACGTTGGGCTGGCCGTGGTTGCTCCAACAAGCCATTGATGGTCCTCTTAGTGACCATATTGAAGAGACAGATCTCGAAGCGGCATTCACAACGCTTCTTGGAATCGCTCTGATTATAGCGTTGTTACAAATTGCCACCATTGTGCTTCAATATATACAACGCGTGAAGCTGGAAATCATCGGTCAGGATATTATGCTCGAACTGAAGCAGAAGCTGTTCGATCACATTTTGTCGCTTGATGTTCCGTTCTTTGACAAAAATCCGGTAGGGCGGTTGATGGCTCGAGTAGAGTCAGACACCGAATCGCTCAGGATGCTGTTTACTTATTCTGTTGTACTGGTGATCGGCGATGTTGTGATGATACTTGGCATCTACGGGATAATGCTATATGTCCACTGGAAATTGGCGTTAACGCTGATGTTGCTCTTCCCAGGGCAAATCCTGTTAGGATGGATATTTCACAGGCTGACAACCCATCGCTTTCTGGAAGTTCGCAAACGGATGGCTGAAGTAACAGCTACTCTAACCGAGTTCCTGCACGGAATGTCTATTGTGCAGATTTTTCATCGCGGTGACTGGGCTCGCAAAAGAGTATACAGAGCCAATGAACGCAAGTTCAGTGAGGATGCTTATGTCAATATCGCTGTATGTATCTTCTTCAATATACTGTTTTATTTTGAGTGGTTGAAGATGGGCATGGTGTTATTGGCAGGTGCTTTATGGGATGTTTCAGCCGGAACGATTGTTATGTTCATAATCCTCATCTGGAAAGAGTTTGATCCTATTGCCCGTACCGCGGATCAGCTTGGTACTTTCCAGAAAGGACTTGCCGGAGCACGACGAATTTTCGCCCTGTTGGAGTTGGAACCGAAAGTTGTGGACCCTGTACGTCCGGTTTCATGGAAGGGTTTGAAAGAAGGAATCCAGTTTAAGAACGTTTGGTTTTCATACACCGACGATGATAACTGGGTACTGCGCGATGTAAGCTTTGAGATTCCAGTCGGCAAGCAGATAGCTCTGGCTGGAGTTACCGGTGGTGGTAAGTCGACTGTCATATCACTGCTCCTGCGTCTGTATGACCCACAGAAGGGACGGATTACAGTTGATGGAATAGATATTCGTGACATTACCAAGGCTGATTTACGACGACACTTCGGCTTGGTGTTGCAGGACATCATTCTGTTCCCAGGGAATGTGGAATCAAATATCGGTCTCGAAGCGGAATACATCACTCATGAGCAGATTATAACAGCCTGCAAGACAGTCGCTGCCGACTCTGTGATTAATAGACTGCCTGATGGATACCATTCTGAGGTTTCTGAGAAGGGCAGCAACTTTAGTCGTGGTGAACGTCAGCTACTGTCATTCGCTCGCGCTCTGGCAGTCAATCCGGATTTATTGATACTGGATGAAGCTACCAGTTCAGTCGATCCCGAAACGGAGCGAACGATCCAGGAATCGCTAAAAAAACTAATGGCCGGAAGAACATCGCTGATTATCGCTCATCGTCTGTCGACGATCCTCGATGTTGATCGGATATTAGTTATTCGACACGGTGAGATTACCGAGCGGGGAACACATACGGAATTGCTGCTGCAGAACGGATACTATTCGAAGCTGTTCCACCTGCAGTTTAAGAATAGAAGCGGAGTGTCAATAAATGCTGGATAAAATAAAATGGTTTTGGAAATACTACCGTAACTACCCGTGGGTGTTGGCAATACTACTGTTGCTGACACCAATTCAGGCCGCTTTACAGACAACTATCCCGAGGTTGATCGGTTTCACTATCGACTTCTTGAAGACCGGTGAGTTGCCCGAGCACTGGCTTGCTATCGGGCTGGCTGATCTGGGTCGGGAATATGGTCTGGGAACAACAGAGGCGTTCGGCTGCGGTTTTATCATCCTTGCTTTGTTCTCTCATGCTTTGTATGTGTCTTTTCAATCGACCCGAGCATGGATGAACCTGCGATTGGAGTGGCATTTCCGCCAAGACGCTTTCGACAGAATAACCGTTAAGGGACCTGATTTTTTCAACAGATTCCGGACCGGTGATCTCGTTACCAGGATGACCGATGATGTCGCTGAGAAACTATCATGGTTTGCCTGTTCGGGGATATTCCGACTTTACGAGGCATTACTGGCAGTAACGTTTATTTTGATTATGATGGTTTCGATTGATCCAGTTTTGACTTTGTGGACAGCAGGTCCTTTGCCGATACTGGTTGTAATCTTTTTCATCAGCGCATCAGCGCTGGAGAAACGATACGACTGGCTGCAAAAGAAGATCTCGAATTTTAACGACACCATTGAAGCCTGTTTCTCAGGAGTGCGAGTTGTCAAAGCGTATGTTCGTGAATCAGCCCAAATGAAAAAGGTTAATTCTGCAGCTAAAGACAGAAGACAGGCAGAGATCGCGGCTGTCAAAATAACAACTATTATTGACTCGTTGTATGAATATATCTGGCAGTTCGGAATTGTAATCGTGTTGCTGATTGGTGGTTATGGCGTACTGCATTCGGAATTGTCAATAGGGGACCTTGCCGCCTTCATTTACTATGTGATGTGGCTGGTTTTCCCAATGTTTGATATTGGTCATTTCCTTGTAAAGTCGCGCCAATCGGCGGTGTCGATCAACCGTTTGCTGGAACTTGAGAACGTTCCGCCTATGGTAACCGATAACGACGCTGTAAAAGGAAAGACCATAGTTGGGAATCTCAGCTTGAAGAACGTATCGTTTGCATTCGATGGATCTGATCGACAAATACTTTCCGACATCTCAATGGAGATAGAAGCTGGGCAAACAGTGGCTATCGTGGGACGCGTTGGTTCTGGTAAAAGCTGGTTGGTTAACCTGATCCCTCGCTTGGTTGATCCTACCAACGGAACAATTACGCTTGATGATCGTGATCTGCGCCAGTTTCCTCTGGAGGATCTGCGCCGCAATGTCGGCTTTGTGCCCCAGGAACCGGTGCTGTTCAGCGACACCATTCGGAACAACATCCTGATTGGTCGTGAGGGGATATCATCCGATCTGATCGATTGGGCTATTGAAGTGTCACAGTTTGGTGAGGATCTGCAGGACTTACCTAAAGGACTGGAAACATCCATAGGTACACGCGGTGTAACTATTTCCGGTGGTCAGAAACAGCGACTGGGTTTGGCCCGGGCGCTGGTCGGCAAACCGAAAGTGCTGATTCTCGACGACTGCACTTCAGCCCTAGATTCAAATACTGAAGCTGCCCTTTGGGATCGTCTCCAAGAAGTTATGCCAGAGATGACTGCTATTCTAATTACGCATCGTCCCGACACTCTGGAACACGCAGATAATATCTTCGTGTTTGATGAGGGACAAGTTGCTGAAGTTGGAACTCATAGCGCTCTGGTTGCCCGCGAAGGGCTTTATGCTCGCATTTACAAACGCTTTCAACTCGAGGAAGCTGTTAATTAGGGCTTTGCTGATACACGTGGAGTTATAGCGGGTCCGTCGATGACGGACTCGCGAGCTTCACACGCCGAAACCACAAGTAATAAATTGATCGTCCTTCAGCGCGCCATTTCTGCTCAAAAAACGTAGGAACATAGCTGAACATATCCGAAGCGTCCACAAATGGATTCCCCATATTCTCAAGCAGTGGTAAACTTTCAGCGTTGGTCATTGCCCATTCGGCATACCAGTCGACATCGGTAGCCATATACAGATCCCCGCCAATTGTAAGAAATCGGCTTAACAACTCAATAAACTCGGCATTCAGCAATCGATTTAGAGCATGCCGGCTCTTGGGCCAGGGGTCGGGAAATAGCACGTAGATTTTACTAAATGCACCTTGACTGAAATGATTTGTTAGTACGATGCGGGCATCACCGCAAATCAACTGTATATTGTTTAAGGCGCGTTTTTCAATTCGAGGAATGAGTTTGAAATATCTCTTCTTGCCAATCTCAATAGCTACAAAACGTGTTGCTGGCATCGCCTCGGCCAAGTCAAGCAACAGATCGCCGCGACCCGGTCCAATCTCGAGGACATCTCCCCCGTCCATTTTCGATCCCTCCGGATAGATTAAAACCGGCTTGCTTGCCTCATACTTCCACGGGAAGGTTTTCAACTGCGGTTACCTCTCACTGTTACCTAAGCCTGTTGTCGGTCTTTGTTGTTTACTCCCTCGGAAAGATACATCTGCAAACCTTTCCTGAAAACCTTAAACTCAAACCATTCCCTCACGAGCAGGTAGCCCATCTGATAATTGATTCCCTGAAGGGGTTTATTGACCGTTCACATATTGGTTCTGAAAATCTCGAAAAAACACAACAACAATCATCCATCTGACCCTTTATAGTTCATACTGCCAATATTTGTAAGTTTATTTCTCAAGGGCATAAAGCAAAGCAATTTTTTAGCTCCTTTTATGGCTTTTATCTGTATATTATTATGTATGTGGTTTAATGTGCTTAAAATCTCTGTCATGGTTGTCCTGATAGTACTAATTGGTACTTACACCCTTTTGGCTCAACGCCCGAACCGGAGTGATATACCAGGGCTATCAGCCATGCAAAAAAACCAACCATCCCATCCAGACCCATCAGCGATCAGGGTAACTCGTCTTCATTATTCCGGTGGAGGAGACTGGTACTGGGGGAACTCATCAGTTCCTAACCTTCTGCATTTCATAGCAGAAAATACAGATTTCCCAGTTGACACAAATGAGCATGTGGTTACCATCGAAGACGGAGATTTATTTCGTTATCCCTTCCTGTTTGCCACTGGTCATGGACTAATCAGCTTTTCAACAGAGGAAAAGGAGCGGCTTCGCCGTTATCTGGCTGGAGGTGGTTTTCTCTTTGTTAATGACTCCTATGGAATGGAACGTAACTTCAAGAAGGAAATTGCCGAATTGTACCCGGAGCGTGGTCTCGTAGAAATACCCTTAGATCATCCCCTGTACCATTGTTTCTATGATTTCCCAAACGGACCACCGAAGATTCATGAACATGACAACAAGCCCCCGCGCGGGTATGGCATTATACTCAATGGACGATTAGTCCTGTATTTCCTTGTTGAATCCGATATTGGTGACGGTTGGGAAGACCCCCAAGTACATAATGACCCTCCTGAATTGCGCGAAGCAGCCCTGAAAATGGGAGTTAACATACTAACCTATGCCCTGCTATATTGAAATATCGTAGAAGTTGATTTGAATTGAGGATGATACCGTGACTACCGAGCTTGACAGCCAGACTCTCATAAACAGACTTAAAACGATATTGATAAGACAGCGCCTTATTCTGTTTATATCCGGTCTTTCCTTGACTGCGGGAGTTGTATCTCTCGTTGGCATTGGACTGTCTCTTATAGCCAACGTTGTTGTGCTTCCCGTCTGGGTCAAGGTCTCTCTTTTGGCAATAACTGGCATAGTGACTTTAGCGCTCATCATCCGCTACGTTGTCGCAATATTATTTGACGGCTCAATACAAAGTGTAGCTATAATCCTTGAGCAGAAGAACCCGCACTTGAAAGGACGACTGATCGCAGCTGTGCAGTTTGCTCTCGGTCATCGGTTTATAGGTTACTCGGAAGAGCTGATTGCCGCTACCGAACAACAGGCAATTCGCAAATCGGAAACAATTGATTTCAACCGCGCTGTTTCATATAGTCCCCTTCTTCGACAAAGTCGCTTGCTGGCACTGGCAATTATACTGGCAATTACTATGGTGGCTATTCTACCGGGTATATTCTCTTACTCACTTGAAGTATACTCCCACCCTACGGTCGAAATTGCCCCACCACTTGGTTATACCCTGGTACCGTTTCCAGGGTCTGTAGAATGTGTCAAATACCACGATATTGAGATAGGAGCCGTCGCCGTTGGGACTTCATTCCCACGCCAAGCGACTATTTATCATCGCCTCGTAGGGGGCAACTGGCAACAGGCAAAAGTTGATCTTCCTTTTTCATCAGCGTTATCCAATACAGATGAAGACTCGATTACATGTTCAATCAAGTTACGCCAGGTGAACCGATCATTTGATTATTATGTCGAGGCAGGACGGATAAAAACAGAGATTCAACAAGTTGATGTTGTTGATAGACCCCGCGTTACCGGAATTAAGACCTCATTGTTTTACCCTGATTACACTGGATTGCCACCAATTGTAATTGATGAAAATAACGGCTCATTTTCTGCTATCGTTGGCACAAAAGTAAATATGACTATTGAAACAAACTTGCCCATAGAGCAGGCAACACTCGTTTTAAATGATTCCAATAATATTGCGTTTGATGTTAATAGTCGCACTGGCGCTATATCACTTCTGGTGGATAGTTCAGAATCCTATCATATCCGACTTCTCGATCACCTCGGAGAACAGAATCCCGATCCAATTGAATACTATATAACAGCCATCCCCGACGAGTACCCTTCCGTTGATGTCCTGCGCCCAGGCTTCGATGCTAACCTGACTGATGAAATGATGCTACCTTTGAAAGTGCGTATCTTTGACGACTATGGGTTTTCCTCGTTGGTTATGAAATACACGATAGTATCGCGAGGAAATTCATCAGAAGAGAATGTCGCTGTGCTGCATTTCTCGGATCGGATCAAAACGGAAGGAGATGTGGAGTTTAACTGGGACATGGACCAACTGCATCTTTATCCAGGTGATTACGTTGCATACTATTTTGAAGTTGCCGACAACGACGAAGTTTCCGGTCCCAAAGTTTCTCGTTCACGTCAATATATCGCCCGATTGCCTTCTCTGGAGGAGCTGATCGCAGAAACAGAAGGTGAAAGCGCACAACGTATAATCCGAACTGAACAATTGCTGCAACAGGGTCATGAGATGGCGGACAAACTCAAAAACATGGCAAGGCGGATTCAGGCTCAGAATAAAAATGCTACCCGGGCCGACTGGCAGGAACAAAAGGAACTGGAGACTCTGGCGCAGAAGAACGAGGAGTTGGTACAGAACCTCGACAAGATGGCTCAACAAATGGAAAAGTCAGTTGAGAAACTTACTGAAAACGCCACAATGAGCAGGAAAATTGTCGAGAAATTACAGCAAATCCAGAAACTCTTCGAAGAAATCGCCACTCCAGAAATGAGAGAAGCTCAGCAAAAGCTGATGGAAGCTTTGAAGAACATGGATCGCCAAAAGATTCTCGAAGCTATGAAGGACTTCGAGATGTCACAGGAGGAATTGCTAAAACGTCTGGAACGCACTCTTGCCCTTCTTAAAAAAATGCAGGTAGAACAGAAAATGGAAGCCATGGTACGTAAGGTAGAACAGCTACTTGAACAACAACAAACTCAGAATGCCAAAACAGATTCGTCATCAGACAACACTCTTCCTTCTCTTAGTTCAAAGGAAGACGAGCTCAAGGATGGTCTTGAGTCACTAAAGAATGAAGTGGACGAACTGCGTAAGCTAATAAAAGAAGCCGAGATGGAGGATTCTCAGGAAGCTCAACTTTTCGCTGAAGCAGTCGAGAAAACTGATGCCGATCAGAATATGTCCCGGATGTCGAGCGCCCTTCAGCAACAACAGAAGGAAAAAGCTTCTGAAGAAGGCAAGACAGCCTCCTCCAAGCTTTCGCAGATGCTGGACGAGATGCAGCAACAGTTGTTAGCGCTAACCGGAGGAGATGAAGAAGAAACTGAGAGAAATATCCGCATGGCGATGGAGGATGCCAATCATCTTTCGCGCAACCAGGAAGAGTTGTTCAAGCAGGCTGCTCAGATGACGGCTGAATCTATCATGCTCAAAGAAATGGCTACCGCTCAACAAGATTTAGAAGCCTCATGTGCTGGTCTTAGAAACAGGATTGCCGAACTTGGCCGTCAGTCTCCATTTATTGCCGCTGAATTGGAGATGTTGATAAATAAAACTACCCAAAACATGGAACTGGCTATTGATGGTTTCGCAGATAAGAAAATCGCACAGGCGTGTCGATCGCAGCGCCAGGCAATGGTTGACCTTAACCGTGCCTCAATTCGACTGTTGGAATCGCTCAACCAGCAGAAACAGTGCAATAAAGGAGGCAACTGCGATAAGAACATCTCTAAGCTTGAATCAATGTGCAATAAGCAGAACAAGTTGAACCAGCAGACGAAGAACCAATGCAACAAACCTTCGTTCAATCCAGCCAGCGAAGGGAGCGCAGCTCGAGAAGCGCTCAAAAGAATGGCCGGTGAACAGCAGTCAATTCGTAAATCCATGCAGCAGTTAGCTGATGAGTTTGGAGATTCTCGCCAGGTATTGGGACGACTGGAAGATATTGCTCGCGAGATGAAACGTGTGGAAGAGGACCTTGCTGACGGTGAAGTTGGAGAGCAGACCCTTCAGCGACAATTGAATATATACTCGCGCATGTTACAAGCCAGCCGTTCATTGCAGCGTAAGGATTTTACAGAGCAACGCAAAGCTACTGCTGCTGAAGAACAACCGTTTGTTATTCCTCCAAACTTGCCAGCTGAATTACTCAACGATCGCATCAAACTGGAGGATCGTTTGCGTCGCTACCTTGGTGACAATTACCCTCCTCAATATGAGGAGCGGATTAAGGCATATTTCAGGACATTACTCCAAATCGAGTCGCACTCTCGCTCAATTACTCCAACGCTACAAGGTAATGACTAATGGTATCTCTGCGTATTTGCTTGTTGGTAGTGGTTCTAATGACTGGTTTTCAGCCAATTTCTTATGCTGACCCTGATCTTTCCAAGCCGAAACAAGCATCAAAACTTCAGTCTCAAAACAACGCTGATCTTATCAGTTTGGCCCGACGACTGATTCAGCAAAAAGACTATCAAGGAGCAGCTTCGTTTCTGGAGATAGTTTATGAACGACAACCAGATATCTCTGTAGTGATAAATCTGTTACGTCACTGCTATGACCAATTAGGACAATATTCAAAGTCGGAGATACTGATTCGACGACTGCTTGAATCTTCTCCGAAAGATCAAATCCTGCACCTTTTCCTCGCTGAAGCACTTGCTAAACAAGACAACCTCGAGCAGGCAAAAGAAACTTACCAACGCGCTATTGAATTAGTTGCTCCCAATGACACTGTGCGATACCGGGGCATTGTCAGGAGCATGGAACAGTATGGATTCGAGCAGGAGGGACTGAGACTGATTGCATCTACGAGGGAGAAAATAGCCAACTCCAGACTTATGGCCCTTGATGCCGGACGGATACTTGAGAGTTTACAGCGCTATACGGAGGCTGCTGAGGAATACTTCATCGCCTTGGATGATACTTCTCGATCGGGAACTGAAGCGGAAAGCCGATTACTCAATCTTCTTACATTTGCCGACGCTGGTAATGAAGTTGAGGAAGTGTTACGCAAGAAAATCGGGGATGTCCCTCAAGCTCGCGCCGCTAGACTTCTTTCAACACACTATCTCAAAGCCGGGCGTGGCAGGGAAGCTTTTAAGTATGCCCGCCTACAGGATTCCCTTGAAGACGGCAAAGGTCATGCCCTCCTGCACTACATTAGAGCATGTCAGGAGAGAAAACTGTATTCTGAAGCTGTTGACGCAGCTTCATGGGTTTTACCAATCTATGGATATCAAGCAATATTCGATGAAACCTACTTTATTTATGCAGATGCCTTAGTACACCTGGGTGAGTTCGATAAAGCAATTTCCGTCTATGATACAATTGTAGCTCGCTTTCCTCGTATCCAGGATAAGGCTATAGCAGGTTATCAGATTGGTAATATTTACCTTAACTATCTTAATGATTATCAATCAGCACTTGAGATATTTGATTCGGTAGCCACTCAATATCGAGCAGGAAATGGGTACATGAAAGCTATTCTAACTGCCCCTCATTGTTTACTGCGACAGGGTGATTTAAAAAAAGCCCATATAAAATTCGAGTCTTTGACAAAACAATCGCTAAATGACGAATCCATGGAAGCCGTTCATTTCTATCTTGGGCTGATTAAATTTATGGAAATGGAATTTGATTCCTCAAAGGCAGCTTTCAACAAATTGTTAGTGGAATACCCCCGAGGATTCTACGTCAACAACGCTCTCAGTCTTATGCTCATTCTCGAAGAAGCTGGAGATGTCCCCGTGCTGCTGAAATTGTACTCACGTGCCCTGCTCTATGAGCAACAACGTTTATCAGATTCAGCTATCAGTACATTGGAAGAATTGGCAACGGCGACTGATCCGACTCTATCTGATGTAGCATTGTACAAATTATCCCGATTGAGTCTTGAAAAATCGGATTCATCAGCGGTTATAGGCTACGTAGACAGGCTGACAGAACAATTTCCAGAATCCTACTATCTACCTTATGGATTGAAATTGAAAGCAGATATCCTTTTGGAAAACACGGATTCAAACAAAACCGGACGTGAAATATACCGACACCTGCTTGAGACATATCCCAACTATCCCTTTACTTCAGAAATCCGCAAACACCTTCGTGAACTAGAGGAGAGTAATCCGATTGGTTATCTGAAGAACAGCAATGAATATCACCTACTAAAAAAACTGTCTTAAGCAAAACCTCCAAGAATATTCTTGACAATGACTAAAAAAGCTTCTTTACTTGTGCTTTCTATTATGTGAATATAGCCACCCGGTGACTATGGAGAATGGAAGGTACAGCAAACAGTATGTCGGAGTATTTATCTGTTCTTATTTTCATCTTTGTCGGCATTGGAAGTGTCCTCTTTACATTCTTTCTATCCCGCCTTATCCGCCCACACAATCCATATAAGGAAAAGAGTATTCCTTATGAGTGTGCTGAACTTCCTATTGGCGATTCCTGGTTCAAATTCAACAACCGCTTTTACATCTTTGCTTTGATGTTTGTGATATTTGATGTAGAAGTTGTGTTTCTATTTCCATGGGCAGTGGCGTTTGGTGAATTGGGACTGTTCGCTCTTGTTGAAATGATTATCTTTATCTTGATTCTATTTTTCGGTCTTTTTTACGCTTGGCGCAAAGGAGCACTCAAGTGGGTATAATAAAAAAACTTCCGATTTACTCTGAGAAATTTCCAGGCGGAGGTATAGTTACTACTTCTTTAGAGGCAGCCCTTAACCAAGGACGGGCTAAATCTCTCTGGTACCTTTTGTTCGGTACTGCTTGCTGCGCTATCGAACTCATGTGCACCGGTGCTTCCCGGTATGATTTTGACCGCCTGGGAATGATATTTCGCGCCACACCACGTCAAGCCGACCTCATCCTCTGCGCTGGTACAATCACCAAAAAAATGGCTCCAAGGTTGCGACGTCTGTACGATCAGATGGCTGAACCTCGCTATGTTATTGCCATGGGCGGCTGCACTATTAATGGTGGGCCCTTTTATTATGATAGCTATTCAGTAGAAAAGGGTATCGATCATATTATACCGGTTGACATATATATTCCCGGGTGTCCTCCGCGACCGGAATCACTGATGGAAGGTTGTATCCACCTCCAGGAAAAGATCAAGAAACAGAAGCTACTGGATTGGCAGGAAAAATAGCGTGACCCGAGACGAGCTTAGAGCCTACATTGCAGAGCATTATGACGGTCGCCTTAAACCGCTCAAGACAGGCAAGTATGATCCTCTCTACGAAGTCGCGGTAGATAAGATTTTTGAAGTGGCAAAAGCTTTAAAGGAAGACGATAATCTCAAGTTTGACTTTCTATGCAACCTCGGCGGCGTAGATACTGGGGAACACTTCGAAGCCGTCTATAATATCGCTTCCATATCCAACAACCTGCGTTTGGATTTCAAGGTCATCATGTCCTACGATCAAGCTGAAGTGGAATCGCTGCAGGAAATATGGCCTGCTATCAACTGGTACGAAAGAGAAATGTGGGAACTGTACGGTATCAATGTCAAGAACCACGACAACCTGACCCGCTTTCTTTTGCCAGACGATTGGGATCAGGGTCATCCAATGCGGAAAGACTGGGATGCCCCTGATTTTAAGCGGAAACCGGAACTGTAGTTATGCGTGAACTGCGTACAGAAGAGTTCATTGTCAACATGGGGCCGCAGCATCCGTCGACTCACGGCGTATGTCGGCTGGTCCTGACCATGGACGGCGAGAAGATCGTCAAAATTGAACCGGTTATTGGATATTTGCATCGGGCCATCGAAAAAGTCATGGAGAACCGTACCTATTCCCAGTGTATTCCGATGATGGATCGTGTTGAGTACGTTACTTCTATGTCCTGCGAATACGTTTTCTCGTTGGCGACCGAGAGAATCGCAGAGATGGAAGTCCCAGAGCGAGCCAAGTATCTGCGCGTCATTATGCTGGAATTAAACCGAATTGCCTCCCACCTTCTATTTTATGGTGTAACTGCAATGGATATCGGAGCACTGACACCTTTTCTGTATGGTATGCGCGAACGGGAGTTAATCATTGACCTCTTTGAGATGACCTGTGGACAAAGGCTGACCTACAACTATATTCGCATTGGTGGTGTTTCAAAAGATATTCCCAAGGGATTTGAGCAAAAATGTCGCAGCGCTCTCAAAGTGATAGCAGAGAAAATGTCCGATTACGAAGGCTTACTTAATGAGAATCCTATTTGGTTAAAGCGCACCAAGGGCGTTGGGATTCTCCCAAAGGAATTGGCTATTGCCTATGGTGTTTCCGGCCCAAACTTGCGGGCATCGGGAGTACAATATGATCTCCGCCGCAACGATCCCTATTGCATATACGATAAATTCGATTTTGATATACCTGTTCGTTACAATGGTGATTGCTTTGATCGTTACATACTCCGTCTGGATGAAATCAAACAATCAATGAGAATTATTTACCAGGCGCTGGATGGTCTCCCCGAGGGTGATGTTAAAAATAAAAAAGTCAAGCTGACCTTTAAGCCCCCAGCAGGCGAGACCTATACTCGGATCGAGAATTCCCGTGGTGAACTTGGCGTTTACCTAATATCAGATGGTGGTAAGAAACCATTGCGTGTCAAGACACGCGGCGCATCGTTTAATCATGTCCAGATTCTGCCACATTTCAGCACTAATATGCTTATCGCCGATCTGGTAGCCAATTTCGCTACGCTTGATATTATCATGCCTGAGGTAGATAGATGATCTACTGGCCGATTGCCACACTCGAACTAGCTCCGCTGTTTGCCTGGCTATATGAGAAGCTGCAGACCACCGGTCTTCCTGAAATGTGGTTGATGCCGGTGAGCTACCTGGTCCTTAGTGTGGTAGTTTTTGGTATCTTGTTATTAGTGGCACTATACCTGGTCTGGTGGGAACGAAAAATATCAGCTCATGTTCAGCAACGTTTTGGTCCCATGCGGCATGGCTGGCACGGATGGTATCAGACTATTATGGATGCGATCAAGTTGCTTCAAAAGGAAAATGTAGTTATTGAGCAACGAGATAAGATTGTCTTTTTCTGGGCGCCGGTTATTTGTTTTGTAGCAGCTTTCGCAGCGTATGTGGTGATACCCTGGGGTGATGGTTTGATTGTTGCCGACCTCAACATTGGCATTCTTTATATCATAGCCATAACAACCTTTACGGTTATCTCGTTGATAATGGCTGGTTGGGGTTCCAACAACAAGTATGCCCTGTTGG
>QNAG01000010.1 GCA_003641415.1 Candidatus Zixiibacteriota bacterium
AAGCATGCGCCAGGTTACCGCTGAAATTGTATGCGAATCCGGCCACACCAGCACTGTTGGTCATGATGCTTCGCGGACCGAGAATGCCATCACCAGTAATCATATCAAGCTGTATCTGCTGTTCAGCAAGATAGTGTCCATTGCAGTCAACTACAGCGAACAACATTAGTTGGTCGGTAATTGTATCCCCCATTATCCCTTTGAAATAGATGCCATTGATGGGTTCAATAGCAACCGGGACAGAAGAAATAGAGACATGAACAGTGGCTGAATCAAGACCAAAAGAATTATAGGCTATCAGTGTATATGTGATTGGGAATTCAGGATTAACGATAGTTAATCCACTAACGGGATTATCCAGAAGAGTGTCAGAAGGTAAGAGCCTGAGAGAATCGGTGCGGATTGTCTGCCAGGACAGTACCGTTGAGTCAGAAGGATTAATTGTTTGGGGTTCAGCTATAAATGATTGGATTTCTGGCAGGTTATTCTCCGGACCGTTTGGCGAATCTCCGCAACCTGACCACATCGCAAAAAGACAGACCATTAACAATGTTACTACCAATAAAATAATATTTCTTATCGAAAGCACTATTTGACCTGCTTTGTTACTATTATCGTTATTTTAATCATGTCTACAAAAACCTATCGGAAATAGTACCGTAAGGCCGCTCCCCAATTGAGATACATCGGTCTGTCTTCAGTTCCCCAAAAGTTGTAATTATTCATTGATGAAATCGTTACAAAAGACCGCCCTTTCTTATTCTGATATATCTTTAGATCAGCGCCAAAGTTTATACTACAAGCCAGCTTAATTTGAGAATCATCATCGAATCCTTCCTCCGAGTAGGATGTAAACCCGGCCTGCACTCCAGCCCCGGCATAGGGTGAAATAATATTTTTAGTGAGATCAAGCAACATATAGTTGGCGTTGAGTTCGATGTCATACTGCCGGTAATTGAACTTTCCTACACTGCTAATCAGCCAGTCCTGTACGTTGTGCTCGGTGTATCGGAACCCGATCATGCACAGAATGTGACGGTTGTACAGGGTTCCATAATCGAAACCAACAAACCAGGTTGGGTCGAAAAGGGAGTCGCCGGGAATATTTATTACCGCATTACCATATTGATCCACAAACTCGATCAGTCCGACGTTGTCATACTCACCATGAGGAGTAGCATAACCGCCATAGACATTGATAAGATTGTATCGCCGCTCTACTTTGGATATCCGGGCCTCAGTCTGAGGTACAATAGCCATTAGAAACATTGCAGTTATAAGACAATTTAAGAGAAATCTAAGCATATAGGCTCCTTATTCATCGGAAAATGCCAGCTTAACAGGTTATTCTATTGTACGCTTATATTTATATATCGGCACCAGAAATTTTGCTGTTTACCGATTAAATATACAAATAGGTGTTGCCGAAGGCAAAACTACAATTATATTTGCCGATGGTTTGCCTGCGGTCAGAACTTATCTGCAAGCAGAGCCTGAGGATCTTAATCTGGGTTATTGAAAGGACCGAAAGATATGGCGTCGCCAAAAATAATGGTAATCGGAGCCGGTGTGATGGGCCAGGGTCTGGCTGAAGCAATCGCAACTGAGGGTACCGAAGTAATGCTTCTGGATAAGACCACGCGTCTGGCCGAGAAGGGGATCAAGGGTATTTCCGAAAGCATGGATCGTGAGATAGAGAAATGGGGTCTCACCGAATCAGATAAAAAAGCGATCATGGCTCGCATTATCCCCTCGTCTGATCTATCGATGGCTGATGAAACTGAGATCATCATTGAAGCAATTCCTGAAAAACTCGAGCTGAAGCGTGACCTGTTTGAGAAACTTGATACAATCTGTAAATCTGACTGCCTTATTATTTCTAATACAGGAACTATTTCTGTATCTGAGCTTGCTGAGGTTACCGAGCGACCGGAAAAGATAATTGGCATGCACTTCCTTAATCCGGTCACAAAAATACCCTTGGTGGAGATCATAAAAGGACTCAAAACCGATGATGAAACTTTCAAAAAGGCTGTGGCTTTCGCAAGCATTCTTGGCAAGGAATACATCACCGTCAACGAGTATCCCGGTTACGTGACAACTCGTATCATTGTACCGCTTCTTAACGAGGCTATGCACGTGCTTATGGAAGGAGTAGCATCGGCAGAAGATATCGATCGTGCTATGAAACTGGGTTTTGGATTCAACGTTGGACCGTTGACTCTGGCCGATACAATGGGACTCGATGTGGTCATGTCATGGATGCAGAACCTGCTCAATGAACTCTCTGAGCACAAGTACAATCCGTGTCCGTTACTACGCAAGATGGTTCGCGCAGGTCACTTGGGCGTGAAGACCGGCAGCGGCTTTTTTAGATATGATGAAGAAGGTAACAAGATTAAAGATAACGACAAAAAAGTCTCCCAATAGGTCAGAGGTATTATCATGAACATCCTCGTTCTTAACTGCGGTTCATCCTCTATTAAGTATCAACTAATCAACACCGATTCCGAGGTCGCTTTAGCCAAAGGTATGGTAGCTCGAATTGGTATGTCTGCATCCGTGTTGACCCATAAGCCCCATGACCGCGACCAGACTGTAATTTCAGCCGAGATACTGGACCATATTCAAGCAACAGAACAGGTGATCAATATTTTGTTGTCAGATAAATATGGCGTTATCAAGGACCGTTCGGAAATCCATGCCATCGGTCACCGCGTTGTTCACGGTGGTGAGAAATTCACTGATTCGGTTCTAATCACTTCTGATCTTATGAAAGAGCTGCGTGAACTGATTGAACTGGCGCCATTACATAATCCACATAACATCCGCGGTATCAATGCCTGTAGTAAAACACTCCCGGGCGTTCCTCAAGTGGCTGTTTTCGACACCTCTGTACACCATAAGATACCGGACTATGCGTACATATATGGAATTCCGTATGTGCTCTATAAGCGTTATGGGATTCGGCGTTATGGCTTCCACGGAATGTCGCATCGCTATGTGTCTGTCAGAGCTGCTAAAATGATAGGGCGACCTTTAGAAGAGTTAAAGATAATCACTTGTCATCTGGGCAACGGCGCATCGATAACAGCATTTGACGGAGGCGTGTCAATTGATACTTCAATGGGTTTTACACCGCTTGAGGGCCTCCTAATGGGTACCCGTACAGGGGATATGGACCCGGCCATTATTTTGCATATCATGGCTCGCGAGGAATTGACCCTTCACGAGGCCAACACGCTGCTTAACAAGCACTCAGGCCTACTCGGGATATCAGGAGTATCATCAGACATGAAAGAGGTTACCTCTGCGGCCGTTGATGGTCACAGCAACGCCCAACTTGCTTTCAATACTTACTGTTACCGTATCCGCAAATACATCGGCTCGTATACAGCTGCTCTTAAAGGTTTGGACGCAGTTGTTTTTACTGGTGGAGTAGGTGAAAATTCCATACCTGTTCGCAGCGCTACATGTGCTGGCTTTGAGTATCTGGGCATGGCTATCGATGCAGATAAAAATGATGCAGTCGATGGTAAAGAATGCGATATCTCTACTGATGATTCGCGGGTTAAAATATTGGTAGTTCCTACAAATGAGGAACTGGTTATCGCTCGCGACACAAAACGAATTGTAGAGGAATCAGCGTAGTTTATATTTCAGTTTGTCCGGCGGTTGAAGGATAAATAAGAAACCCGACAGCAACAGTTGATAAAACTTTGATGTCGGGTTTCGCTTTTCTATAACAGGCCAGAACCTTGCCAACGAAGTTGTTATTCTACATAACAGCGCCTGTAAACTCCGACTTTATTATATCACAAGGGAAAACCTGTGAGCGGAGTAAGAGGTGACAAGGGTATCGGAACGGGAGTTATGCCCGTGAATTGTTGACAACCTGCGTTGGATTTATTTCGCATAGTTTTGCCGTTGTGAGGTTGTTGACATTTGAATCTACAGCCAGTACCTTGCGATAGATTATGGCTTCACTTCTTGTTATGAAGAAAGAACTGGTGCGTATTGGCAATCAATTATACGCACGCGGAATGATAGCCGGGACAGACGGGAATATCTCTGTTCGTCTCGATGATAACCGCATCCTGATTACTCCCTCCGGTTTACCAAAGGGTTGCCTGAATGCTGATGACCTTGTAATTATTGATCAAAACGGGGAACACTTACAGGGAATTCGCCAGGCTTCCAGCGAGTATCTCATGCACACCTTTGTGTACCGGAATCGTCCGGATGTAATGGCTTGTGTTCACTCCCATCCTCTGTATGTGACAGCGTTCGCAGTAGCCGGTATCCACCTGGCTGTGGATATTCTTCCTGAAGTAGTCGTTTCGATTGGCGGAATGCCACTTACCGACTATGCGCCCCCCGGCACCGATGCCGTACCGAAATCACTGGCGCCGCACATAGAGGACAATAATGCCTTTGTACTTCGTAATCATGGTCTGTTGACAGTAGGCCGCTCACTGGATGAAGCATATAACCGGCAAGAAGTTGTTGAGCATTATGCTCAAGTCGTTCATCTGGCACGTCAACTGGGCCATCTTGACAGAATCCCCACAGAGGATTTCCAGAGATTGGAGAAGATGCGTCAAAAACTCGACAAAGCTTGGCATGAAAATCAATAAGCGCAGAGAAATTCCTATGATACCTGTGAAGAAGGTTCTGGTAGACAAGGCGGATCGTCTTTACCAACTTCCCCTGGACTTGATGTCGTTTCTCCCGGGCAAAGTTCATTCAAAACGACCCAGAAAAATCAATACACTGGATTTAGCTACATTTCATTGGCCAATTTCATTTGATGATACGATATCGCTTTCATCTGCTGATCTACAACCTGCAAGCACATCTGAGCTGGCCGAATTGAGAGAAGTTCTGTCCGGATGGTACTCTGCGTATCATGGTGTACAGCTTGATCCTCGGAAAGAAATCTTTCTTGGTTCAGGAATATCCGGGATTCTCTACCTGATTGCTCTAACCTTTATTGATAATGGAGATATTGTCTTTGTCCCTGAATTGGGTCTGCCGACTTATCGTCGGGTAGCCATAGCATGTGGTGGGCAGCCAGTTGGCTACAGCATTAGTCACAGAAATTCCTGGCTTCCTGATTTCGATAGAGTCAACTCTCGACTGGGCAGGGTGGCACGTCTGCTGTTTCTGAACTCGCCCCACAACCCAACCGGAGCTGAATTGACCGAAAAGGAACTGGCCGATCTTATTTGGATAGCCTCCCGCGAAAATCTCGCCATC
Source organism: Candidatus Zixiibacteriota bacterium (assembly GCA_003641415.1). Lineage (GTDB taxonomy): Bacteria > Zixibacteria > MSB-5A5 > GN15 > FEB-12 > B120-G9. The sequence goes on from QNAG01000010.1 coordinate 5,260, forward strand.
GTAAATGATGCTGCCTACGCTTCTATCTCTGGTCGCAAACCCTCTTCGTTATTGGCTGTCCATGGAGGGAAAAGGGTTGGAGTCGAGATAGGTTCATTTTCATATTTGTTTGGCTTGCCCGCTATGCCCTTCGGATTCATCGCTGGGAACCGGGAGATAATCAACGGATTGGAACAGTCGCAAAAGCTGATACCATTGCACATACCTAAGTATTTTGTCGATCTGTCCTTGGCCGCAGTGCGCCAGTTCCCAAGTAATAACCTGCGTAAACTTCGCAGAGATCTGACCGCATCCTCTGCCGAGGCTGTTTCACTATTGGAACCACTAAAGTTGGAAAAAGTTGGATTCGATACTGTCCCGTATATCTGGGCTCGGATTGATAGGCGTCGTTATTCTGCAACGATCGCCACCCAACTCTTTCGGCGATACCGTATTCAGGTAATGCCCGGAATCGCATTCGGAGATACTGGGGAAGGATTTCTACGATTCTCGGCTACTGCGACAACCGATGACTATAGATTGGCACAAGAGCATGTTCAGCGGAAACAGCGACTTCTCAAACTAAACAAAAAGAAATGAAAGATGTGATCCGCATAGTAGGGATGTCGTTCTACGGCTACCATGGCGTCACTGCCGCAGAGAGAGAAACCGGACGTCGCTATGAAGTTGACTGCGAGCTGGAAGTCGACCTCTCCCAACCGGGCCATTCCGACCAGTTGATGGACACTATCGACTATGCCGAAGTTTACACCATAATCAAGCAAACCGTAGAGGGAACCGCTTATGCTCTTCTTGAGGGACTCGCTACAAGTCTGGTAACCAAAGTGCTTGACATGTTTCCGGTCTATCGGGTAACTTTGAGAGTCCGCAAGATGACTCCGCCCATAGCCGGCGACATCAAATATGTCGAGGCTGAGATTACGCGTTATCAATCGGATGTGTCCAAGTTGATAAACGACAACGGAAAACAAGAGTAGGAATTCACATGACAACTACTGTTTACATTCTTATGGGCTCAAACCTTGGGGATCGGGAGAAAAATCTCGCGATGGCGGCGGAAAAGATAGAAGCTGTCCCCGGCCTGGAAGTGATTGCATTATCCGGAGTTTATGTTTCGCCCGCTCAGGATATGGAAGGTGAAAATCCGTCATTTCTGAACCAGGTAGTTAAGACGGATTATCAGTATCTGTCCAGCGAGTTACTCAACGCCCTGGAACTGATCGAGAAAAAAATTGGACGCACCGGCAAGGGCAAGAAAGAACCGCGCCCGATCGATCTGGATATTCTGTTGTTTGGAGAAGAAATTATTGAGAACGATACTCTCTCGGTACCACATCGAGAACTGCTCAACCGTCCCTTTGCCATGGTTCCGTTGCTCGAGATCGACCCTGATATAGAACACCCAGTGACCAAACGACCGGTGGCAGAATTCCTCAGCGAGGAAGGTCGTCAGGAAATAGTGCTTTACAAAGATTATGTCGCACGAAACGTATGAGCCCAACTATATCGCCGTTGAGGGTGTAATCGGAGTTGGGAAGACTTCATTTGCTGGAATGCTGGCCGAAGCTCTCGAAGCGGAACAAATCAACGACGAGATATTTAGTAATCCGTTTCTCGTTGATTTCTACAAACACCGTAAGCGTTACGCTTTTTCATGCCAGTTATTTTTTCTCCTTTCTCGCTACCAACAGCAGCAGCAGTTGCAGACACGTGACCTTTTTGCCAGACGGATTATCGCTGACTATCTATATGCGCGCGACTCTATTTTCGCCTCGGTAAATTTGTCCGACCGGGAATTGGCTCTATACAATCGCATTGCACCCGTTCTGGCCGGTGATATCCCTCGTCCGGATCTGGTTATATATCTTCAGGCCTCGACACCGGTACTGCTTCAGAGAATACGTAAGCGTAATCTTCCCTTCGAGAAGTCTGTCGATTCTGATTATATCGAGAATCTCAACAAAGCTTACGACTACTTTTTCTTTAACTACCAGGAGACACCGTTGCTGGTAGTACGAACCGATAACATTGATTTCGTGAATACTCCTAGTCATTTCGACGACCTGTTAACGCAAATCAACAAACCGATTGCGGGTAAGAAGTACTATTCGCCCGCTGGTGATCTGGCTGCAATCTAAATAAGTTATGTCACGCTCTATTAATAAAAAGAAACACACCGTTGGTACTTTTCTCCGCAAGAAAACTAAAGGAGAAAAGATTACTGTCCTCACAGCTTATGATGCCTTTATGGCTTCACTACTGGATAAGGTTGGTATCGATTCTATCCTTGTTGGCGACTCGGCCAGCAATGTAGTGCATGGTTATAATTCTACCCTTCCCATAACGATGGACATTATGCTGGCTCATACCGCCGCTGTTGCGCGAGGGACAAACGCGGCATTGATTATTGCCGATATGCCGTTTATGTCGTTTCAGCCATCTATCGAAACCGCCATTATCAACGCCGGACGCTTTCTTAAAGAAGCTGGCGCTGAAGCTGTGAAGATGGAGGGTGGTATCGAGATGGTTCCCACCATCAAGCGCGTTATCGAGTGCGGCATTCCGGTCATGGGGCATATCGGCCTCACCCCGCAATCAATCAACCGTTTCGGGGGACCGAAAGTGCAGGGACGGGGAGATGAGTCACGATCCTATCTCATGGAATCAGCGCTGGCTCTTCAGGAAGCGGGCTGTTTCTCAATAGTCCTGGAGTTGGTCGAGGCGAGTATTGCCGGAGAAATCACCACTGCTTTGGAGACAACTGCTACAATCGGCATTGGGGCTGGAACAAACTGTGACGGCCAGGTGTTAGTTACAAATGATATGCTGGGGTTGCGCCCCGAAGGATTCCGGCCGAAATTCCTTCGCGAATACGCTAATCTCACACCGACTATTATTGAAGCGGTAAGCCAGTATATCAAAGATGTCACCAATGGCAGCTTTCCATCAGAGGATGAGTCCTTTACTACTTAGTTGCTGTTGTGAGTATTGCAACAACACTATTTGGGATTTGACTTTTTTAGCAGTAATCAAAAAAAGTAATCTACGAACCATTGATCTAATCAAGGAGGAATGGATGGAGAACCTGTTGGACAAAATCTATGAATGGGGCGCTCAGTATGGTATGCAAATCATCGGCGCCATTGCGATTCTTGTCATTGGTCGCATCGTAGTCGGTATTATCACCGGTATCGTTCGGCGTCTGATGAAAAAAGCCAAGATCGATGGAACGTTGACAAGTTTTGTTGCCGGGCTCACTCGCATTGGTCTGATGGTGTTCGTACTGCTGGCTGCTCTCAACAGCCTTGGTGTGCAGACGACTTCGTTTATCGCTATAATCGGTGCTGCCGGTTTGGCCGTTGGTTTGGCCTTACAGGGTTCGCTGGCCAATTTCGCCTCTGGTGTAATGCTTATCATCTTTCGCCCATTTAAGAATGGCGACTTTGTGGAAGCCGGAGGTTCGATGGGTGTGGTCGAAAGTATCGGCATCTTCAGTACCACTATGAAAACCGTTGACAACAAGGAAATCATTATACCAAACAGCAACATTACCGGCAGCAATATCGTCAACTACTCCGCCAAGGTAACACGCCGGGTTGATCTTGTGTTCGGCATTGGCTATGATGATGACCTAAGAAAAGCTAAATCGATTCTCGAACGGCTGTTGAGTGAGGATGAGCGTATTCTTAAAGACCCGGTGCCGGTTGTGGCGGTTTCGGAACTAGCCGATAGTTCGGTAAATTTTATCGTCCGCCCCTGGGTCAAGACAGAAGACTACTGGGTCGTGTACTGGGATTTGATGGAGAAAGTGAAATTAACATTCGATGCTGAAGGGATATCAATCCCCTACCCGCAACAGGATGTACACATGTTTCAAGCCGCCAGTTAGGAGGTAAGCACAGTGATTAAAAAAACAACCCATAGTATTATTAGCCTGTTTATCGTTTTTGCATTGATAACTACATTAGCATGGGCAGACGAGAATACCGAAACCGGCTGGAAGAATTCGTTAATCATCGATTTCACGACAACCCAGACCTCGTATTCCGATTCGTGGACCGGCGGTGAAGCCGGATCGGTCAACTGGGTAAGTAATCTTAATGGCTCAGCTCAGAAACAATTATCTCCGAAATTCGATTTCAAATCGGCACTCAAGCTGTCCTTTGGGCAAACGCTGGCGCAGAATGTTGAATCCGAAGATAAACCATGGAAGAAGCCCCAGAAATCAACCGACCTGATTGATTGGGAAAACGTAGGCCGTTTCACGGCTGGTTGGTTTGTCGATCCCTATGTTGCCTTCCGTCTTGAATCGCAGTTCTTCGATGGCTCAGTCACAGATCACAAACGCTGGCTCAGCCCACTTAAGCTGACCGAGTCGATTGGTCTCGCCCACAAGTTCTACGAGAAAGATAAAGACTTCATTACAAGCCGTTTCGGTCTTGCGGTGCGAGAGATTTTCACCAACATTGATACAATCAACTTCGACACCAATACTGTGTCAACTACGGACGGTGGTTTCGAATCGGTAACCGACGCCGAATTGACCTTTGGTGACAAGTTGAAGTATACGGGCAAACTGTCGCTGTATAAAGCGGTGGCATATTCAAAGAAGGACGAAATGGAGGACGATTATTGGAAGGCAATCGACGTCAACCTTGAGAATATCATCAGTGCATCCATCACAAAAATCATTACAGTGAATCTTTACACTCAGTTGCTGTACGATAAGGAAATCAGCCTGAAGGGTCGCTGGAAAGAGACCTTAGCTATCGGGTTTGTGTTCAAGATGTTATAGGAAGAAGAATGTAACTAAATCAGGTTTTTTTTAACTGGCGAAGCGCCACTTCACTCTTTGTGAAAACAACTTTAGCTTGACACTGACATACTCATTCTGTTTCGTCATAACAAAGTAGAATTTCTTATTAACTGAATTGCATTTAGTAACAATAGAACAGGAGGAGTGAAGAAATGCTCAGGTCAACTTTTGCAAAAGTGATGCTATGTGTTTTTCTGGTTGGAGTTCTGCTGGTTGGCACGACCGTGGCCGATGTCGAGGAGAACCTCACCTATCAGGGAAACAAAGCACGCATTACGGTTGGTAAAATCAAGCCCAAGGCCGATCGCTGCTCGCATGATATGGCGGCATCGATTGGGGAAATGCTCTCTTCAGCGTTGACTAATACTGGCAAATTTATCGTGTTGGCCAGCCAGGAAGAGGTAGCTGAATTGGCCGATGAAATAGAGTTGGGTCAATCGGATTACGTTGAAGAGGGACGTGGTCCACAGAAGGGTCTGATGGAGGGTGCGGATATTCTGATCACTGGCGCAGTGACTGCATTTGAACCAAATGCAGGTGGCGGCGGTGGCGGTCTGGGAGGAATCACCAAAAAGGCTTTCGGAAAATTTGGGGTTAGCAAGAAATCAGCCAAGATTCAGATGGAAATAAAGCTTATCGACATCCGCACACGGCGCATTCTCAAGGCGATGTCGCTGGAAGGTAAATCTGATAAATGGAAAACCAGCATGGGTGGCGGCGGCCGTGTGGAAGGTCTGGCGCTGGCTGGTGGACTAGGGGTTTACTCTAATGAGCCTATGGAAAGTGCGCTTCGAGTTGTGCTGTCTAAAGCGATTGATAAAGTTTCTAAAGAGGTTCCCAAAGAATACTATCGCTACACCGGTCAGGGTCAGTATACCAAACAGTATGGAGACGCCCCATCGGGTGGCGGCACCCAGCAAGCCGCGCCCTCACAAGGTGGAGAAGCGCCTGCTCAGGCATCGACTACTCCATCGGCTCCGGCTGCAGAAGACATGACACTCTATACCAAATATGACTTTGTGCCGGGGGATAAGGTCATTTACTATGATGATTTGAAGGGTGAGGAAGAAGGCGAGTTTCCGTACCGCTGGAATCTGGACAATGGAGTCTTCGAGATAGTCCTGTTTGGGAAAGAGTATTGGATTATGTGCACTGACGGAGGTTCTATCCGTCCAAAAATCCAGGATGCGTCGCTGCCTCCGAAGTACACCGTGGAGCTGGAATTCTACTCTTATGGTGACGAAAAAAATGGGAGCAACTACTCAATTTGCTGGGTAGACAATCAGGGGAAAGAGATTGGCGAATTCCTGGTGCGTGGCTACGGTCTCAATAGTACTAGACTACGCATCCAGGGGAAAAAGCTCGCCAGCAAAGCTATCCCTTATTTTCTTCCTAAGGGCGTGCACACCATGAGGATCATGGCGACGACAAAGTCCATAAAATGCTTTATTGACAAAGAAAGAGTAGCAAATGTGCCACACGTGGAAGGGTTCAATCCGGTAGGTTTTCGTTTGAACATTAATCCGGAGCATTGGGCTAACAAAAGGGAGGTTTTCGTGTTATTCCGAGGCTTCCGGTTTGCTGAGGGCGGCAAGAGTATGCGCGAGCAACTGGACGAGACCGGTAGGATTGTTACACACGGGATTCTGTTTGATCCCGATTCTTACGTCATCAAGGGGGAATCATTCAAAACGCTCAAAAACATTGCTCGACTTCTCGAAGATGATTCAAGCTTGCGGTTGTCTATCGAAGGTCACACCGACAGCGACGGCAGCGATGATCACAATATGACGTTGTCAAAGAACAGGGCGGCATCGGTGAGAACCTATCTTTCTTCTAAATATGGCATCAGCGCTGATCGTCTGGAAGCAAAGGGTTGGGGAGAATCAAAGCCGATGGATAGCAATAATTCGCCCGAGGGCAAAGCCAATAACCGTCGAGTTGAGTTGGTAAAGTTGTAATTAATCAATAATTAAATAAGGAGACCGAAATGAAAACACGCATGATTCTGATTACCTTGGCCATTATTATTATGGCTGCTTGTCCCGCCAGTGCGGATTGGTATCTGAAGCAGGTGAATTACACCGGAGCCATGGAGATGATGGGTCAGACACAGCCTGCCCGTTATGATACATCTGAAACCTGGATCACCAAAGGAATGGTTTACTCTAAAAGCTCTGAAGGTGATATATTCATAGCACGAGAAGATCAAGGAAAAGCATACTCTATAGACAATAAGAAGAAAACGTACTCAGAGATGCCCGTCAATATAAAGAATATCCTAAACCCTTCAGAAGAACAGGCTGCGAAAGAGAAAACCCAAAAAGTAGCGGGTATGATGGGATCGGTAGAGTGTACTGTTACGCCGACTGAAGAGACAAAAAAAGTCAAGAATTGGGATGCAAAGAAATATGCCGTGACTATGAATATAGCAATGATGAAAACATCAATGAATGTTTGGGCTACTGAAGATATTAAAATCGACGCTGATCTTTTCAATCTTGCTGCCCGTTCAATGATGGCTCAGTTGCCAGGTTTCGAAGATATGATCAATGAGATGAAGAAGATAAAGGGGGTTTCCGTATTGAGCGAGGGTGAAGTTGATATGATGGGTACTAAGATTGATATGAAGACAGAGCTTATTGAATGTACAGAGAAATCAGCTCCTGAAGGTATTTTTGATATTCCCAAAGAATACAAGAAAGTTGAAATGAAAAATCCGATGGGAGGGATGTAGGGGAAGATTAAACTTTCTATACAAGCTCTCTTGTGAAGACGGATGTGACTTGACTGTTGGTGACATCCCTAAAATATCCAATAAAACACTCCCGGCTTTTGTCGGGAGTGTTTTTTAGCAATAACAAAGAGTGCTGCCTTTTTGTTGTTACCCACTAATTATCAGCCTATTTTATTCCAATGAAGTTTGAAAAAATACTCAGGGATGTAAATAGTCATAAAGCATGGTTGATTCCGCTTGCATTATTGGTTTCTGCCTTCATAATACGATTGATTTATCTCAACCAGATGCAGGACTTGCCAACCTTTGATCATCCGATCATGGATGAGCAATATCATGTAGAACTCGCAGATCAGATAAACAACAAAACACTGCCAAAGGAACCATACTACCGTGCCCCCTTGTATCCCTATCTGCTGGCGATACTGATGCGGATTACTGGTGGCTCCCTGTACGGGGTTCGCTTTCTTCAGATTTTATTAGCTTCCTTTTTGCCGTTGTTGGTTTTCGGTTTGGGTTTGCGACTGTTTAACCGCAAAGTTGCTTTCTGGGCTGCTGCCATAGCGGTCTTTTATCCGACTTTTCTGTACTACGATATAACCCTCCTGATAACTTCATCGATGGTGCTGTTGACTGTACTTTTTATACGACAATTGTACGTTTGTAGAGATAATCCGCTTCGGCTCACCTCTTTCGCATTAGCAGGACTCCTTTTGGGTCTGGCTGGTCTGGCGCGTCCCAATATCCTACTGGCTGGTCCGGCACTGATTATCTGGTTTTGGCTGGTTTTGTTACCACAGCTTGGTTGGCGACGGACACTTATTCGCTATGCTCTTTTAGGAATTGTTTCGTTAGTAGTCATCCTGCCGGTGACTGTGCGCAATTATGTAGTCAGCGATGATGCTGTCTTTATTGCCTGGCAGGGAGGATTCAATTTCTATCTTGGCAATAATCGCGAGGCTACGGGCTGGTCAGCCACAGTACCGGGGATTGATCCAAGCTGGCAGGGAGGGTACCGTGACGCTATCGCAATAGCGGAGCACAATCAAAGACGGACTTTGAAAAAGTCGGAGGTTTCCGATTTCTGGTACAACCTGACCTTGAAGGAAATCCGGACTGATCCTAGTAATTTCCTATCGTTGCAACTTAAGAAACTCCGCTTGTTCTTTAACGGTTACGAAATCCCCAATAACCAGGATATATATTTCTCACGTCAGTTTGGCCCCCTTCTTTCACTTTTTCTTTCTGACAGGTTAATCTACTGGCCGTATGGGTTGCTGGCTCCACTAGCTTTTCTTGGTTTTCTGTTCTCGCTTCGACAATGGCGGAAATTTCTCCTGGTGTATTTAGTGTTTGGAGCCTGGGTTCTGTCATTGCAGTTGTTCTTTGTATGCGCTCGTTACCGTCAACCGTTAATTCCACTCATGCTGTTATTTGCCGTCTATGCCTTAGTGCGAATTGCTGAACTTGTGAGACATCGGGACGTTCGCAATCTTACCCTTGCTGGAGTTTTCGGGGTACTTTTAATCGTGGAAAGCAACCATGATCTGGTGCATCTCGCACCGGAGCGTGTTGAAGCTGAGAACAGACTGATGCTGGGCAATGCCTATCTTGAGCAAGACAACCAGATTCGTGCTATGAAAGAATTCCGCCTGGCACTCGAGGCCGATAGCAGTTTTGCTCCCGGCTACAATAATCTGGGAATGCTGCTGGCGCGGCGTGGGAGTTCCTTTGAGGCTGCCGATCTGTTTAGACGCGCCATTACCCTTGATCCTAACACTGTCGAGACTTTTGTCAATCTCGCCACAGTATATCTTGAGAAAGGCGAAATAGCACCGGCTATCGAAGTGTTGCTTAAGGCGAGACAGTTGCACCCGTTTAATGACTATGTTCACTTAAAATTGGCTATGACCTACTTTGAGGCAGGCCAAATGAAAGAAGCCAAAGAAGCAGTCGAGCGGAGCCTTCGGTTGAATCCGTCCAACCGGACAGCTCGGCAAATTCATCAACAAATCCAACAGGCGCTAAGCAATAGCAAACAGCCATAGATTTGTGTCATTACACACATTCCGTAACAGTTTCTAATCTGCAATAATATTAACCAATTCCTTCCAGTCGCTTGTATAGCGAGGGCTGCATTTTTCACATTTCGCATGCCAAGATTGAGCTGAACCTTGCCGATATAATGGCATTGTTATATATTCTCGCTGAACTAAAATTTTAACCGAAAACTCCAAACAAATGGAGATTTGTCATGCGCAAGCTTGTATTGCTCGTCTGCATGGCGGTATCACCGCTTCTATTCGCGCTGCCATCAACAGCGGGTGTGATTCCGTCATGGGAAAACCCATCGGGGCACTTTGGCTACTGGCCAATTTCAAACGAACTATCGTTTTACCAGAATTATGATGACTCCGGAGAGAACAGGGGACGAACTTTTCAGGTTGTCTCGATAAATTCATTTAAGGCGTTTACATCATTTAACTTTGAATTTACCGGTGACTTCAACTGGCGATACTCATACATAGATCCATTTAACCTGTCGTTGGGGATGAACAATTATGATTACTATATTGAATTATCATTGGTTAAACCAGTGACGAGTTTTTTGAGTTTTAATGTCCAGCGGGTTATAGCGTCATTCGAGAACAAATCTATCAATCAATTTGGAGTAAGGCTAGTTTTCTAATCTAAGACGGACAATTATGCTCTACTGTCAATGAAGGACCTGGAGTTGAGGTTTTATAGACTATTGCGTGAAAAGTTATTTGTGACCGCAAAACGGGCATACAACCCACTCCGGGTCTAATTTGGCATGGCAATTCTGGCACCGTAGTTCCTGATTTGCCCCACGTTGTGGGGTCGAAGGAAGCTCAGGATTAAGGTTACTTTCACCTGGTTCATAATGTTGTACAGATTCCTCAGGTGTGTCTGTTGAGAGCAACGGATTAATATCATCACAGGCAGCCTTATACTGCTCTATACATTCCTTGACCATGACCTTTAACTCAGAGTCATCCCAGGGTTTGGTTAAAAATTTCTGACAGTGCAATATGCTTTCGGATACTTCCTTCGGTACAAATTCAGTGTCAGTGGCACCGCTAAGCATAATGCGAATGCAGTTTGGATCTTCCCTCTTAACAATTTCCAGAAGTTCCGCTCCGGACATTCCCGGCATATTGAAGTCGCTGATAACCATAGCTACGCGGTTAGTGGACATTATTTCAAGAGCTTTCTGGGGACTATCGGATGTTAAAATGTGATAATTATCATCGGCAAGCGCTCTCCTGAGGGCTTTCAGAATAGATTTCTCATCGTCTACCAGAAGAAGGATTGAGAGTTCTGTCGACTGGTCTTTCACGTCGTTATTCTCTTCAGAATGTGTGGCATTATCAGCTTCAGATACAACCGCAATCGATTCCGGAGCTTTATTGGTATCTGCCACTGTATTTGGATGATCTGTTTTTATAGACTCTCCAGCATTTGTGACGCTTTATCGATTTCATTAAGAGCAGCATGAATCCGATCCTTAAGTTTATCCATCGAAAGTCCCAGACACCGCCAGGCTTCCGGATCAAACTCAGTAACATACGATGTGGCGCTATAGCCTACCTGCATCATGTGGCAGAGCAAATCAGCGATATTGACCGCTGCCACCAGCTTTTTGTACTCATCGGGTGCGGCGCTTGGTGTATGGTGGTTTGATATCACAGCAGTAATTGGAGCCGGGAAGTTCCATTTTCTGGCTAGCATTTCGCCGATTTGCTGGTGATCTCGTTCGAAGAACTCCATTTCCTGTTCTATTCCAGTCACTGACTTGCGTTTAAAGTAAAACGTTACAAACTTCGAAGGATCACACTTGGCAATGACCAACCGTCCAATATCGTGAAGAATCCCACCGGTGAGAGCCTCGCTTTGACTGTCTTTGTTGGCGTTGGAGCTAAGATGTTTGGCGAAAACACCAACTCCAAAACTGTGCTGCCAGAAAGCGGCCATATTCAGAGTGGAATTGTCAACAGCCAGTGTGTCGAAAACGGCTGTGGAGAGCACCAATTGATGAAGAGTATTGAACCCAAGAATAGCGATAGCATCTTCAACCGATAGGACGGATTGGGTCATGCCGTAAAAAGGAGAGTTAACCAGCTTCAATACTCTGGCTACCAGGGCTGAGTCTGTCTCAACAATTCTGGCCACATCCCGACTTCCCACTGCATCATCCTGGATCAACATATGTAGTTTCTGAACAACAACAGGGGTTGACGGTAAATCTGCCAATTGGTCTACTACTGTTTGGAAGTTATCCATTTTCCCTCTTTATCAATTTATGCGGGAGGAATCATTTCTCTCGCAGAAGACCTCTTCCGCTATTCGAGCCATTTCCTGTACTTCTTCGTGATGCAATATCATCGACAGAAAACGCTCCAAGTGCTTACGATACTCTGTCACATCCAAAGATTTATTACTGGTTGTTTTTTCCATAAGACACTCCTTTTGGCAATTTCAAAACAGTATCCGCCATATAACTATTCTAAGGGTCAATGACTATAGCTCCATCCTCCGTCAGCCGCTTTTCAGTAATTCCTGGATGTTCCTTCTCGAGGTCTTGGAATAGTTGTTTATGGCTATTGACCAGCTTCCGTAGCCGGTCGTTTTCTTGTTTGGCTATTTTGTGATCCAGAGCGTGCTTAACCGAGATCAACAGTTCAAAATCGTCCCATGGTTTTGTGAAGAATCGGTATATTTCACCGTTGTTGATGGCATTCTTAGCCACTTCGATATCATCTGCGCCAGTGATCATAATTCTCACTATCAATGGGTATTTATCTCTTACTATGCGCAACAGGTCGGTACCTGAAATCCCCGGCATGTTTTCGTCGGTAATAATCATATCGATATTTCTGCTCTCTATCACTTTCATGGCTTCCTCGGCGCATGTTGCTGTCAGAAGATGGTACCCTTCTGGTCTTAACACTCTCTGCAATGCTTTGAGAATGTTGGGAGAGTCATCCACAAGAAGAATTTTAAGTTGGTACATAATTGGCTTCTTCCTTGTCGGTTTCAATCATTTTGAAAACTTGAATTCCATCAGACACGGGGTCAACCCGATCTATCTTTACGATTCGCCCGATCATGCCCTCAGAGAGTCTGGCTCCCTTTGGTACCAGGAACATACCGTTTTGAGTGAATACATCTGTGGCGACGATCATTCCTTCTTTCAACTGTATCGGACGGAGATACCTTGTTTCGGATGATTCCTTAAAGAGAAACTCTCTGCCCGCATCACATTCAATGAATTTTCTTACCAGAGCGGGGTCAAACTCGGTACCGGATTTTCGCACAAGGTAGGCTGAGGCTTCGTTTAGAGCTTCATTATTGGGATGACCATTGGCAAAGGCCTGGTGATCGAAGGCGTCAGCTATTCGAATAATTCTTGCTCCGAGTGGAATTTGCGTCTCAACTAAACTGTCAGGGTAGCCGCTTCCATCAAAGCATTCGTGGTGATGCCTTATAAGATGACCAACTTCTTCAAAACCGCTGATATGATAGACGCAGGTTTGACCCAAAACAGGATGCTTTTTGATCAAATCCCAGTCGGCCTGCGAGTAATGATCTGTCTTCTTCTCCATTACACTGTCAGGAATACTTATCTTGCCAATGTCATGCAGGAACGCGGCGACTACAATGTCCTGGTATTCCGTATGGTTGAGTTCAAGTTTGGAGAGTATCTTCTTGACCAATGCTCCGACACGCTGTGAATGGTTGCGCACATCCTGAAAGCGGAGTTCTATCATGTTGGAAAACGCTTTGATCGTTTCCATGAAACTCTTTGCGAGTTCGCGATGTTTTTCCCTGATCTCCGCTGTCTGCTGTTCAACGCGCTGTTCCAGAGACGAATTAAGTTTTTTCAGTTTTTCATTCTGCTGGCGGGTAAGTTTCTGGAGACTCTTGTTTTCAGCCTTAACAGCTTGCATTTTCAGCGATTCCTGAATCCGACTTATAAGAACTTCATCATCCCACGGCTTATTGAAATAATAGGTAACGGAACCATCATTAATTGCCCCTATGGTCGCATCAATATCAGCATATCCAGTCAGCAGGATTCTTGTGGCATCCGGTGCGATATCCTTTGACTTTGTCAGGAACTCAACACCGGTGAGTCCGGGCATCCGCTGGTCTGACATTATCAGGGCAACTTTGTGTCCCACCAGCAGGTCAAGAGCCTCCTGACCATTCATAGCGGTCAGAATATCAACTCCAATTCCACCCAGTACGCGTTTTAGAGCGCGAAGAATACCCTCCTCATCATCCACCAGCAGAATGGTCTGTTTCTTAGCCGTAGACATAGTTATTTCAATTGCCTCCACTTTCTATTGATGCTGGGCTTGGTTCCTGTACTATTCCCTGAGTTGCTTTTTGTAACACACAAATAATGCCTGTTTTCTCAGGTATTGGGGTGCAAATTATCGTAACCGGTTGAGTTGTATCCCAACTTAAGTGAACTGTCTCACCGGAATGAATTGTGGACATCATGGTTTCGAGAATATCTTTATCAAAGCATGTGCGGGCGCTAAGCCCAAAACCTATCTTATCCAACCCTGCAAGACTGGCAGACAACTGGTTGGCATAAACAATGTTCTCCTCTATATCGATACCAAGAACTCCAACCGGAAGCCATTGCAGGATATTGTGCGCCGTCTTCAGAGCTAAGTTCTTTATTCGAAGGTCTTGTGTCCTCTGATCGATTTTCTCCTCGAGAGACTTCGCTGCTTCTTCCAGTTGAGCATTTCTTTCCAGCAGTTTTTCGTTAAGTTTTTTATTCTCCTGCTGAAGTTCATATTGTTCAAAGGCTCTGAGAATGGTCGTAAGCAGATCTTGATCATTCCACGGTTTACCAATAAACTTGTAAACATGCCCATTATTGATTGCTTCCACAACCGCTGAGACATCGGCAAAACCGCTCAAAATTATCCGAATCGTAGATGGCGATAGCTCTTTCGCTTGCCGAAGGAACTCAACTCCGTTCATACCAGGCATGCGATAGTCAGAAACTATTAGTTGTATTTCATTCTCCTTGAGAATATCAAGACCAGCCTCGCCCGATTCGGCTGTAAATATCTCATAATCTGTATCAACTAACAGACGCCGCAGCGATTTAATGACATTGGGCTCATCGTCCACAATAAGCATAGTGGGAGTTTTCTCAGTCATCGCTGATTCCTTCCAAAGGTAAGCTGATAGTAAACTCTGTCCCTTCTCCTACTTCGCTTTTCACATCAATGTGGCCGCCGTGTTTCTTAACGATATCATAGGCAAGACTCAAACCAAGGCCGGTTCCCTTACCGACTTCTTTAGTTGTGAAAAACGGTTCGAACAGTTTCTTAATATTTGCCTTAGGGATTCCCTTACCGTTATCCGTGAAACTGATAATGATGTCCTTGTCAGTGGCTTTTGATTCAATTTTAATTAGACCCTCATTGTGTTCTATAGCGTGCCCGGCGTTTACCAGGATATTCAAAAAGACCTGATTAAGTTGATTGGGGATACAATACAAATCCGGGATATCGCCCAGTTTTTTCTCAACTTTGCACTTATATTTCAGCTCATTCCACACGATATTGAGAGTACTTTCAATCCCTTCATTCAGATTGGCCTGTCCCTTTTCGGCTTTATCCACGCGGGAGAAACTTTTCAAGTCCGCCACGATATTTCTGACCCTGGTTGTTCCTTCTATTGATTCTTCAATGGCATCGGTGAAGTCTTCCAAAATGAAATCTATCTTTTTTCGATCGCTTGCGTTTTCATTCTCTATTGTCGCAATGAAACTGCTGATTTTATCCACGTATTTCTTCATCGTGTTCAGATTGGAACTGATGAATCCAATCGGGTTGTTGATTTCGTGGGCTACTCCTGCAGCCAGCGTACCAATTGCTGCCAGCTTGTCCGATTGAGCCAGCCTTTCTCTACTTTGATATTGTTCTGTAATATCCTGTACCAAACCTACTATTCCGGTGACCGATCCCTTTTTGTCGTGAATTGGTATCTTGGTAGTAGATACCCATTTATTATTTCCGTCTGCGTCAACTATATGTTCTTCACGGGAAATGATTCCCTGATCATCGTCCATGACTGTCTTGTCAGATTCGTGATGGAGATTGGCTGTGTCTGATGGATAAATATCGTAGTCTGTTTTCCCAACGACCTGATTCCTGTCCTTCCCTGTCGCGGTGCAAAAGGCGTCATTTACGAAGACATACTTATAATTGATATCCTTCAAGTACATCTTAGCCGGGACAGTATTTATCATCGCCGTATACTGCGAAATCGTCCTGGAAAGAATTCGGTCGGCTTCTCCTCGTTCCCATTCAAAACTCACCAGCCGCGCAGCCACTTTGAGTACTTCCACATCGTGATCTGACCAATTGCGCGGTCCTTCTGTGTCGTCAAAGCCCATGAAGCCTGACGGATGACCGGAAAGCGAAAAAAATGGAACTACGAGAAGAGCGCGAACGCCTTGTGCTTGCAGCATTTCTTTTACGCTTTTGGCCTCAGGTGGAAGGGCTTTTACATCGGTGATTACAATGTTTTCCCTTGCCCGAATAAAAGTTGTCCACAAGGGGCAATCATCAATGTTCATATTCTGAATATCACTCTTCTGGGCTGATACACCGGGGCTACACCACTCAGAGGTATTGGATATTGTTTTACCGTCCCTGTTGAGTTTAAATATATATGCCCGGTTGACTTCCATAGCTTCACCAAGGATTTTCATTACTTTGTCTAAGTTTTTATCAGACGATAAAGCTAACTTTTGCGCAACACGAGCCAGGGCGCTTTCGATATTTAGTCTGTGATTAATTTCAATTTCGGCATTGTGGCGATCAGTGATATCGCGAACAAGAGCTTGTACTACTCGCTTTCCATTGTAATCCATTACGCTTAGAGATACTGTAGCGCGGAATTCTTCTCCGTCCATGCGCTTGTGCACCCATTCAAAGTGATTATGTCTTTCAGATATAGCTATTGAAATCTGTTGGTTTGACAGTGTTTTGGAATTCTGTCCATCTGGTTGAACAGCAGGTGAAATGTCGCTGGGGTGTAATTTGCAAAACTCGTCACGAGAAGGACAACCAAACATCCGAAGTGTGGCATCATTACAATCAATAAAACCAGAGTTATCCAAAATCATAACAGCTTCGTGTGTAGACTCAAACAGTTTCCGGTATTTTATTTCATTTTCTATTAGCGTTTTCTGGATCTGTTTCTTTTCGGTGACATCTTCGATATACTCCACAATCATTGTCACAGCGCCGTTAGCATCATGAATAGGAAAAGCATGGATTTCGACGTCCTTGTCATTGCTGCAGGTAGTGTACTCGACTATAGTTTCCTCACCGGTCTTCTTAATTCTGGACATCGGACATGTAAAATGCTCATCACCACATGGTTCACTACGCCCGT
>QNAG01000011.1 GCA_003641415.1 Candidatus Zixiibacteriota bacterium
AACAGCAGCCCTATGCGCCGAACTATCAATCTCAAGTTGTTTTCTGAAATATACTTCCGCTTCATCATAACGTTTTTGCTCCAGGTAGACTCTACCCAACCGGGCATTGGCATCAAGAAGCTCGGGACTATGGTCAAGAGCCTTTCGCAGATATTCAGCTGCCTTATCCCAATCCCGGTGATACTCAGCGACCAGACCGAGGCCATAGTAGGCATGCTGAAAACTTTCCGGGTGCATCAACATTATCTCGTCTGCTTCAAACGTTTTCGCTAACTGAGCTTGAGCTTCAAGGTAACGATTAAAGTACTGTTCGGCCTTGTCAAACCCATTTCTGCGAAGATAGACATTTCCCAACAACATAATTGAATCAAGATAATCGGGTTTTATCTCCAGGGAGCGAAGAGCGTATTCCTCGGCCGTGTCATTATCCGCAAGTATAAAATGAGTAAGAGCCAACTGACCAAGCGCCATCAAATTTATCTGACGTTCACTGCGACTGCCCTTGTTGGGATCAGTCAATTCCACGGCTCGATTTGCTGCTTCAATAATTCTGGGTGGATTTGTCGGGTGCTCGACAAAACCCTGTCCGAGAAGAACCTGCGCGTAGTTAAAATGAGCATAAGCGTTGTTCGGATTTTCCTTAAGCTGCTTTTCCAACAAGTCAGTCGTACGTTTGGCTTTGGCAGCCATTTTCTCTTTTGAGAGTCCGTACCCATAATGTTTTATGCGGGCTTTAGTGCGCACAATCGGTTCTGATGGGTCAATTACCAATTGGTTATGAACAATCCCTTCATAGCGAAGTTTCAAATCGCTTCTAAACAGGCGTGTCGAGGCCAGTGAAGTTACTCTCTCGTTAAACTTACCAGTGTAGTTGAACACATTAACACTGATAACTCGACAATCCCTCTTGTTCATCCATCTACGAAGAATCTTGACATCTTCTGCGTTAAAACGTTCATCAGCATCTATGATGAATATCCAGTCGCTTGTAGCCATGTCCATTGAGTAATTACGATGTTTAGAGAAGTTTCCTTCCCACTCCTGATGGAAAATCTTTGCGCCATAGGATTCGGCAATTTCCACAGTGCGGTCGGTAGAACCGGTATCAACAATGATAATCTCATCTACCCAGTCGCGTATTGATTCAAGACATTCCGGGAGGAGTTCTTCCTCATTCTTCACAATCATACAGGCTGAAACGGTTGCTCCACGTTCAAGCGATTCAGCCAGCAGGCGTAATTCCTGAACTTGTGTGCAGTTGCGAATACCGCTCTGAACTACTTCGCGGGCGTTCTCGAGTTTTTCTTCCTTATCAAATATTTTTGCAAGATTCAGGTAGGGCAGGTGATTGTGCTTGTCGGATACAATTGCTCTTTCGTATGATTTGATAGCTTGTGAGAATTCTTTTTTGTTCTGGTGGATTGTGCCTAAAAAATTGTATACCTGTGACAGGTGTGCTGAAGTCGCAGCGTAACAGTTAACCTTTTCTCCGACTGTTTTTTCAGGATATAGCGACAGGTATTTCTCCGCTGCCTCAGCAGCGAGATCATATTCACGCATGGCGAGGTGAACATAAGCCAAAATATAGAAAGCATCAAGAGAGTCAGAGACGTCACTCATCAGGCGTTGAACGGTCTGCTCTGCATCCAGATAATCCTCACAATTCACCAGACCATAAACTCTAAGAGAATTATAGCGAATGCGCTGCTCAACTTCAAGCGAGGGGTAAAGCTCTTCTATGGAATTGACGGCATCAAGAATCTTTTCTTCCTGTCCGCCAAGCAAGAAAGCCTCTCCCCTGTTTAATAGTGAGTCAATGTTTACAGATTTAGTTCTTTCTTTGCCATGTTTAGCAACTATTGTCTGATGATGTTTTGATTGTTTTCTGGAAGTCTTTTTTTTCTTTTGCTTGCGAGTCATCACATTGTTTCTGTTTGCGATTTGCGTTCGGATGTCGATTTTTTGTCTTTTATCTCTGATCCTTCGAGAATTGAAACCATCGTTCAATCACACACCGACTGGTTCTTCAATATCGAGCGCTTTCGACTCCGTAACCTTTTCGGGAACCTCTATCAAAAAATGCTGCACCTGGTATTCGGAGTTCACCAAAACCAGCTGTTTAGCTGTATTGTTCTCAGTATTAATGAGAATAGGCCCCTGGAGATTAACCGACATTTCAACCGAGTTCTTTGGAATTGTCACAATCACATAGGTCTCCACCCTGTCAGGAGATTCAACCCCAAGATCGGCGACTTCTTTTGAATGCACACTGATTCTATAGTCCTTAAAGAAAATAACCGGATTGACTACAATAAAAGCAATGAGCGGGTCTTCAAGAGACTGAAACCACATAAAGGGGAAAAATTCCTCTTGTTCAATCAGGCAATATCTCGTCAGTTTCTCGAAGCCAAGGATTGGCTTTTTCATCGTGATGATCTTGTTGTCGGGTATCTCCAACGGTCCAAATCGGTCGCTCTGTACCAACATGAGTATATCCTCTTATAAAATCCTATCTTAAGAAATCCAACAGTGACGGCTGCACTATACGCGCACTGGCCATTAAGGCTGCCTGGTAATTATTTTCATAGACAGCCAAGTCTGAAACTAGTTTAGCAATATCGGCATCTTCCGTTTCGCTCAGAAGACTTGTGAAACTAATCCTTTGATCATCGAGTCGGCTCAGTGTACTTTCCAGCCTGATTGCCCTACCTCCAACACCTGCTCGGTGGGTTAGCAGGTGTTCTATGGCTTGATCCATATTAGCCAGTAGTAGTCCAGTGCCTTCCTGGTCATCATTCCGGAGAGTTTTTTCTAGAAGCATCACTGATCCAATAATATCACTTGACCCCCAAAGTTGCATTTGTTTGGCTGTACTGTCTTCGGAGTCGTTTTCGACAATAAAAGATCTGGCGTTGTCATTATTAACTATCTGAATTCCCCGACCATCCTCATTAATTGACGCTGTAATATCGAGACCACAATTGTTGAATTCGTCCAGAATGTCCTGAATAGTCACCAGTGTTGAAGACGACAGATCAATTGCTCGGGTCGTATCCCCATGATGAATTATCAATCGACCAAGGGACATACCTAACCGATTTTTCAGATCAGCGATATTCGATGTTGCCAACAATAAAGGGTCAAGATCATTGCCGGAGAAATCCCCATTATGGGTACCAAGGATACCGAGATCCCCAGCAGTAGACCCGGATATTTCCCCAACTACGAAACTTGGTAATGGTTCCAAAGCAGCACCAGTAAGAACAGGGTCAATATCTCCCAGAATACCCAACCCCAAGGCTGTCGTCTCATCGGGCATGATTTCCTCTATCCTAAGTCCCAGTCCGGGAGTGCCATCAACTATCTCTAAACCTGTACCTGCAGCGTTAATGCCCATCGTAACCGCAGGATAACCTGCTGCAGTCATCTGGGTATTAAACTTAGTGATGATATCACCGAGTGTTACTGACCCGCTCAGGTCAATTTCAACATTCACTGCCCCACCATCAGTCACCAACATCTTGCCCGGCTGTAGATCCAATCCGTTCCCGTTGTTAAGTCTGTCAACGGCTGTGGCAGTTGATATCAGTCCACTAGCGGTTGTATCCAACAGGAGGTTGTTACCTTCATTACCAAGCTTAAATTCAAGATCAGTTATACCAGCAGTAGCCAACTGAGCATTCACACCTGTTACCGGATCGAAAAGGTCGCTCACGGTTGTCATGCCACTGATGTCAATAGTAGCGCTAATACCAAGGTTTTCGTCAGTGACCGTGAAAGTGCCAACTGCCTGGTCAATACCATTTCCATTGAGCAGGTCAGACAACAAGGTATCATTGGCTACACCGATATTGAGGTCAGCATGTTCCCCTAACGTACTTAGAGACTTCAGAAAGACCTCAGAACCAACCAGATTAACAGTCATACAAGAAGCAGATTCAATCTGGAATTCTATTTTCCCCGAGTTACCATTATAGATTACACCATTAGCTGAGGCACTAAGCGGCTTGGTATTAGTACAATGACCTGAGAATATATAGCGACCCTCAAGCTCCCCATTTCCAAGCTGAATCAACCTGTCAAAAATTGAAGATACCTCTTCAGCCGCTCCCTGGCGTGTCGTAGCATCGTAATTACCATTGGCCATTGCGACAGCTAATTCCTTAGCTCCTGAGACAAGATCCTTTAAGTCGCATAAGGCTGTATCGTATGTTTGCATCCAGGTTTGCGCTCGATGGATACTGCTGGTATATTGTTCGTTTTTAGATAGTTCTGTGCGGTAGTTCAAATCGCGTTGTATGCCAACGGGATCATCCGATGGTTTATTGAGCTTTCGTCCGCTGGACATTTTGGTTTCCATGGACATAAAGCGACTGATCGACCTCTGCATATTGAAAACCACCCTGTTGGCAATCATGCCGTTAGTAATCCGCATATTCCTACTGCTTTGTTTTTAGGTTCACACCGAGATATTATGTTGGACTCGAATTCCTGCCCGGTCGCCGTGGCGGTCGTTTATTTTTATACTCGACCTTGGCTGAACGCTTGTTATCCAAGTCGTGTTCTTTTCCCTTCAGTTTGTTCTTGAGCAAATTCATAACGCCAAACAGATCGCCTTTGATCGATTTGGATGCTCGCCTGTTTTCTTCCTGTATCTTGACATAAATCTCTTCGCGATGGACGACCACATCGGACGGTGCTTCAATCCCTATCCGCACCTGACGACCGTGTATTCCGAGTACCGATATCTTTATATTATCTCCGATCGTAATGGATTCGCCCAACCTCCTTGTTAGAATAAGCAAGTTACCCTCCGTGGTACATATCAGTTCAGTTGTTAGGCATCCTGCCTATCGTCCTACAATCCCCATCCCGGAGATCACTGTGTCCAGCGCTTCATCCATAACGGTAATTACTCTCGCCGCCGCGTCATAAGCATGCTGGTGTTTTATCATATTTGTCATCTCTTCATCCAAGGAGACACCCTGCACAGACTGTCTGGAATTGTCTACCTGATGAACCAGAAGTTCATAATTTTCAGCAAAGGAAAGAGCCTGATGTGATTCGACTCCCAGATTTCCAATGATCCCGTTATAGAAATCATTGATAGTTGACGAGTTGTTGACTAATACTCTTTCGTTTCGCAACAATTGAATAGCCAGAGCAATATCTCCATCCCCCGGCTCACCAGAGGCTGATACAGCCAATTTGTCAGGGGATAATTCCAGTTCCGAGTTAAGGCGTATTGAGACAGCAGTTGTTGAATCCGGATCAAAGAAGTAATTACCAGTTGAACCATCCAAGCCATATCCAGTTACATGGATAGCATTGACCTGCTCAACTATTGTTGCTGCCAATGTATCAATATCCTCAATGTACTTGGGGATAATCAGGTCTCTTGCATCCAACAACCCTTTCAGTTCACCGCTTCTACAGGAGATCCCTACAGAAGTGCCTTCCCAAATCAAACGATGCTTTATTTCCTGATTGAAAATATAGGCATCCGCGTCAATAGCCGTAGTATCTGAACCGTTAACTATTTCCAAGGCTCCAATAGACACCCTTACCTGCCCGTTGGCATCCTCAATGGTATTTACATCAACCAACTCCGAGAGTTCGTCGATGAACTGATCTCTGATATCTCGTAGATCATTAGCAGTGGCACCACCCAATTCTTGGGTTTTAATCTGCTGGTTAAGATGAGCAATCTCAACCCCATACCGATTGACCTCGCTTGTCATGATCACCAAGTCATTATCTATGGAATCCCGCAAATCTTTAAGCTGTGAAGCGAGCTCCTGAAAACCATTGATGAGTTTGGTGGCTGCTCCTAAAACCGCCTGACGGTTGGTAGTGGACTCAGCGTGCTGAGAGAGAGTGTCCCATGAACTCCAGAATTCATTCAGGCGATCTGAAAGGGTATTATCTGCTGGTTCGGAAACCAAAGATTCTATCTGAGAGAGAATCTTTTCTTTATACTTCCACTCCCCCAACGATTTACTATTCTGGCGGAACTGCTCCCCAAGAAAGAGATCGCGAACATGCTTCACGTCATCCACCATAACGCCGGTACCAATAGCACCAAAGGGCGCTTCCTCCGGATAAAAAGAGGTTATGCGCACTCGCTGTCGTGAGTAGCCGGGCGTATTGACATTGGCAATATTGTGACCAATTGTTTGAAGGCTGATTTGATTAGCCAGCAAAGCTCGTTTACCGAGTTCCAATCCCTGGAATAAACCGGACATCACGCCCTCCTGTCGAGTGCAACGTTGAGTGTTGATTCCTGTTCGATCCCACCGGCGGTGTAGGAAGGAGTAGGATCACCTACCCGGGAAAGCATCTTCATCATGCGACCTATATATTCACGCGACTTATTAAGTAACAAAGCATTCTGGTTGCGCGTTTTAAGTATCCTGTCGTTGACATTAATGATGGCATCACGCAATTGTGACAACTGATCGGCTTGCGATTGATCTACCATGTCAAGAAGACGCGTTATTGTTAGGTCTCCCTTAATGACGTTTTGGCGTTTGATATCCTCAATCACCACCTCACGTTCCTTGTGAAGCAGTTTACCTTCAGCCATCCTCTCGCGCTGTACCTCAGTCACACGATTGAGTTCCTCAACATCGTTGTCCACCAGCGCACATTGCTGTTGTTCAAGCAACTTGAGAAAGGACTCAAAGAGAGCGGCCTCTTTGCCGAGTATGTCTATCAGTCGATCCACCATAACCTATTCCTTAACCTTTCGGCTTCCATAAATCTATCGACCTTAATGCGATTCCGCTTTAGCATTGTTTGCAGACATTAGTTCCTGATACGATGTGAAAGCATCCATCACACGGCTTACATATTCTTCTGTTTCAGGAAAAGGTGGTATGCCTTTGTAGCGCTCGACGTTTTCCGGTCCAGCATTGTAAGCTGCTAACGCAAGTCGTGGATATCCAAAACGATCCAGTTGCGCACGCAGATACCGTGTTCCACATTCGATATTCTGATGTGGGTCAAACACTCTGTCTACACCAAGCTCGGCAGCGATACTATCCATAAGTTGCATAAGCCCCTTTGCGCCTGCAGATGAAACCGCGTGTGGATCACCGCCGGATTCAATCTTGATAACAGCGCAAATAAGAGCCGAGTCGATCTTGTTGGTAGTTGCAGCTTTATCGATAAAACGACCATATTGGGCTATAATTTTGTCAGGAGCAGCATTCTGAGATACATTTGTTCTATCTGAATCACGCAAGGGGCACACTTTGACGGGAATATCAAATCTAACAGGGTCGCTTTCAAAATCGAGGAGTTCTCTTTGAAGTGGAATAGTATTGCGATTGTCATTAAGTAGATTCTGGACTTCGCCACCCAAATCTATATTTTCCGAAGCTGGCTCCAGTGCACCCACTAGTGAGTTATACAATAATTCGGAAATTGACCGGTGATTACCAGACATCCTCTCAGCCAGGTGAATATCAAACATATCCATGAAAGTATCTTTTCCGAAGCTATCCGAGAATGGCGCATCTTTTGATAATTGGTTTTCTCCAACTGTTTTGCGCATCGCTTTAAGCATCTGGTACATAAACAACGACTCGAATTGCTTTGTAGCTTTCCGCAATCGAACCTTCTTTTGTTCGATATCGTTCGGTTCCAATCGTGTTGAATTATCAACCCCGGGCTGAGTTATCAAACCCGACGAGCTTATGGGCGACAAAGTACTCATTACAAAATTATTAACTCTGAACGAAGCGCCCCTGCCTGTTTTAGGGCTTGGAAAATGGCAATAATATCTCGTGGTGTGGCGCCGATCTGGTTCAATGCCTTTGCAACATCGGAAAGATACACAACACGCTTCAGATTTATGACTCGCGCTTTTTCATCGGCAACATTTATTCGCGAATCCTGAGTAACAACTGTCTGACCATCACTAAATGGCTCCGGTTGTGAAATAACAGGACTAGATTGGATATTAACAGTAATTGTTCCGTGAGCAATGGCCACCGGTTCAATTGTTACATGTTGACCAACTACTATGGTTCCTGTTTTTTCGTTAATCACTACTCGGGCAGTGGCATCCGGAACTATTTGTAGAAGCCCAATATCTGATATAAACTTGATACGGCTTGTCTGGTGTGACAAAGAATCCGGAACAACCAATTTTATGGTGCCAGCATCCAACGGATAGGCCAACAACCCATACTTGATATTTATGCGTTCGGCCACCCTGTGAATGGTAGTGAAATCTGGGTCTCGCAATGACAAGCGCAGTTCCCTATTTTCAGACGATGGACCCTCTAATGGATTTGTAATCTTGCCTCCGCCAGGTACTCGGCCAACGAGAGTGTAGTTGTTGACGATTTTGTTTCCATCATCAACCTGTACATTGAAACCACCTATCGAAATTGGTCCCTGGGCTACCGCCCGTTGTACTCCGTCGAGGGCCGACAATGGCGTCATAAGCAGTGTCCCTCCCTGAAGAGAAGAAGCATCTCCAACTGATGATACCATTACATCTACATACGAACCCTTGGACAAATGACTACTGATCTTTGCCGTAACCATAACAGCAGCAACATTCTTAACCTTAACCTTATTCTGCTCAACTGTAAGCCCCATGCGTTCCATCATATTTACCAGTGACTGTACTGTAAATTGAGTACCAGTTCCGTCACCAGTCCCATCAAGCCCTATCACTAAACCATACCCAATCAGGTCTTCCTGCTGCTTGTTTTGGAAATCACAAATATCCTTGATCCTGACCTTGCCGGCATTAGCCACAGAAGTCATTGCTATCACCAAACAGCAAATAAGGTACAGTCCTGCCGGAGTAGCGAGCGTCCGTGCGAGAATCGAGTACATGAAACCTCCTAAAAAAGCCAATTGATGAAGCGAGTAAAGAAGCCTGGCCGACTGGCGGTAGAAGCATTCCCTTTGCCGCTGTAATGAATCTCGGCATCAGCAATGAGATAGGAATCTATAGTGTTGCTCGGAGAAATATCCTTCTGTCGAACAACACCTGTCAGTGATAAAGTTTCTCTATCCCCTGATATGCCAACAGTTCGAGATCCTTCTATAACCAGATCGCCGTTGGGCAATACACTCACAACTGTAACTGACATCCGAGCTCGCAACATACCATTGCGGACATTCTCCCCTTTACCATCAAAGGAATTCCCGTTCTTGCCGTCGATGCTAAACATCGGAATGAAATCAAGCGGACCAGCACCGGGACCGCCTTTAGTGGAAAAAGATGTGCTTTTCTCTGTTTTGCTTTCAGCTTTTTGCGAAGCTTTGCTCTGCTCGTAAATCAGTACCGTTAATATGTCGCCTACCTTGTGTGCCTTAATGTCTGTAAACAACGATTGCGCTTGACCGAAATCGTCACCCCTCAATTTTAGAGAAAAGGGCAGCAATAGTAGTACCAGCAAAATAAACAGAAATCTTTTCAAATTCATATTCCCCTCAATTCCTATTTTAGGGGTCAACAGCAACAGCACTCGCATCAACCACGCGTGCCATAATTATCTTCCGCGATGATTTGTTCCTGACCTTTATGTAATCACCAGCCATGCCTGATTCCATCGCCACCCCTGGTGCGGAAACATGGCATAGCCCATCGACATAGACAATCGACACTTCTCGACCAGATTCGATATCAGGAATCGCTTCGATAGAAGTCGTTGTTAAAATAACGCCTTTTCTGAGATACCTTTTAGCCCTGTGTCCATCAAGAACAGTAAAGGAGTTAACAGGTTTCTCTCTCAGGGACGTCACATCCATTCGACGAATAATAACATTGTTGGTCGAGAATGTATCCTTGCGCCGAATCTTGTCGGAAGTGACCAGAACATCGGCGAATTTTCTAATCTTAAGTCTGACCTGCCCACTCTCGACCAGTTTGCCATCATGGCTTACTTCGACCAATACCGAAAACAATCCCAGCGGTTCCTTCTGAGTTAAAGCTCGCACAGATACTTCACTCAGATCGACATCGGCTGACTTGAGACGGCAGGTGAGGATTCCCAGTTCATATATAGTCGTATCCAATTGATACATATCGATCAGATGATTAATAATTGCCTGTTCACACGGCATAGCATTAAGAGAAGTTCCAAACGAAAGCAAAAGAACAAGAGCCAGACAAATTGTTATGCGTTTTGGATTCACAGATATATTACCTCTTTAGATTGTTGGCAATACTGGACATATCGTCAGCGGTTTGAATGGCTTTTGAGTTCATTTCGTAAGCCCGTTGCGCAACAATCATATTAACCATCTCATCAACCACTTCGACATTAGACATTTCGAGATATCCCTGGTCGACCTGACCCAGCCCACTCTGGGTGGGAATGTCAGTGAGCGGATCGCCGGAAGCCCGGGTGGCAATCAACAGGTTACGCCCCAGTGCTTCAAGACCGGCAGGATTGACAAACCTGGCTAGTTCGATTTGCCCTACAGTGGTTGGATCAGCCTGGCCGGCAACCATCACTTCGACAGTGCCATCAGTAGCTACCGAGATAGCTGTAGCGTCCTGAGGAATGCTAATCCCGGGATCAAGGAAAAAACCATCAGCGTTGACTATTCGTCCATCACCAGATATTTTGAAAGCCCCATCTCGCGTGTATGCAATAGTGCCATTGGGATGCTGAATTTGGAAAAAACCATCACCACTTATTGCTAAATCGAGTGGATTGCCTGTTGGTGATAGGGTTCCACCGGAAAACTGGCGGGATGTGGCCGATGCTCGAGCGCCATATCCTATGGCCAGACCAGTGGGTACTTCCGAACCAAGTGCGGATGTTGTGCCTGCTTTACGGTAGTTTTGGTAAAGAACATCTTGGAACTCTATTTTACTCCGCTTAAATCCAGTCGTATTCACGTTAGCCAGGTTGTTGGCTATATTATCCACATTCATCTGCTGAGCAACCATCCCGCTGGCGGCTGTGCGCATGGCTTTAATCATTTCTTCCTCCTATATCAAGCACCTGATTTCCTAACCTCTTGAACCAACTCGATTGAACAATTTCTCGAGAGAGTCATCCTGTGATTGAATTGATTTAGCGTTGGCTTCATATGATCGATAGGCAATGATCATATCAACCATCTCGCTTACGATATCCACATTTGAAGATTCTATGTATCCCTGCCGTATTACTGCATAGTCGACTGGAATAAGTTCAACTTCTTCCGGCACCACGAACATACCTCGTCCGATCTTCTGTAATTGTTGCAAGTCTTCAACTGTCACTGGTGTCAGTTGTCCCATGACGGAACCGTCCACTTCTACCTCTCCAGATTGGGAAATTGTTACCTTGCCATTTCCAATCTCAATAGCGCCACCCTCTGAAACGACAATAGCTCCACCTGGCGCAGCCAGCATACCGTCCTTATTAACTGTGAATGACCCGTTGCGTGTTATAGCAGTAGAGCCAT
Source organism: Candidatus Zixiibacteriota bacterium (assembly GCA_003641415.1). Classification (GTDB taxonomy): domain Bacteria; phylum Zixibacteria; class MSB-5A5; order GN15; family FEB-12; genus B120-G9. The sequence continues at coordinate 11,431 of QNAG01000011.1, forward strand.
CTTCAAGCTGCAGGGTAAAGAAACCGTCACCATCAATAGCTAAATCGAGAGGATTACTGGTTCGATCGAACATACCGGCTGAGTAGTCTGTATAGATTTCCTCAGACATTGGTTGCTCCCAGTCGGATCTGGTTACTCTCTGACGCTGTTCAGCGCGGGAAAGCTCCCGAGTAAAAAGCGAGTCCTTCTTATATCCGGGAGTCGCAGCGTTGGCTACATTATGAGCAGTCAGTTCCTGCTTCTTGATGTTGGGCAGCATGCCAGTTGCGGATGTATATATTCCCTTAATCATATAAACCTCCATTTCCCGACATTGCATAGCTTGTGCCAAGCTTGCGTTATTAGGGTAACAGCATAAGTGACACTACGTTACGAACGTGAGGGATTTTTAGAGAAATAACCGAATCGGAATCAATTTCCCAGATAATGGGATGTTATTTCCAAATCACAGGTGTGATGTGCTTCTGAAGGGGAGCTTTAATTGGGAAGTTTTTCGTACTTGACTTTGGTCTTGTCTATTAATCTATCCATAGCTTCATCGAAGCGTTGTTTGCTAAGAAATTTCCCGTTCGATTTCTGATACAACGGACAATCAGACTTGTAGCCGAAACATTTTAATCCTTCGGCAAGGTAGCAAGCTCGGATGTATGAACACCTCTCAGCTTTCTTGGGAGATAACTTCTTTGACATATTATAGATATCGGAGAATTGACTGGAAATCTGAATGGAAACTTATCATTTAACTTCAATTTGTTAGGCAAAAGATTGCTATAATAGGATGCAAACAAAAGTCCATCCCATGTAAATTTTTTGAAAAAAGATGTTGCAATCAAACGATTACTAAGTTATACTTAATACACCCAAGGGATTTTTCACCAAGTACTTACGTGTATTGTCCCGGGATTGTTACACTTCTATTAGGATAGTATATAGTTTCTTGTTCACGTAGCATTGATTTTGCTTGGATAACTTGTATGAAAAAGGAAGCCAATATGCGTACGTGGATTTTCTGTGCATTTGTGCTGGCTCTGATACTGCCAGCAATACCAGTTTTAGCCGAAAATAGTATTACTATTGATTCGGTCGCTACCTTTACCAATCAAACAGGGAAAGTTCCTGTTAACTTTACAAACGACATTGAACTAGCCGGAGTCGAACTAACAGTTTGGTGGAACTCTCCTGAGATACAGATTGACTCGTTCTCATTTATCGATGGTCGGGTTGATTATACTACCTTAAAAGGTACCTATGTAATGGGAGATACTGTTACAGTATACGCTCTACCATTTTCAGGAGAACCTTTAATTGGTATTGGTACCGGACTTTTCGGTCATCTTCATTTTTCGTACCCCTTGGAAATCAACCCACAAGTAGTCACAATTGACAGTGTCACAGTCATAGTTCCTCCGGATGTAGATTATGGGACACGATTTATGGAACCATCTAAAGGTTATTTCACGCCTGATTTCAATAAGGGATATCTCGACATCCAACAGGCTTTCGGCTGTTGTTCCGGAATTCGTGGCAATGTTGATAATCAGGGTGACGATGAACCCAACATCGCCGATCTTACCTATCTTGTATCTTTCTTGTTCCAGGGTGGCCCCCCGCCAGATTGTCCGGAAGAGGCCGATATGAATGCCGATGGTGATCCTGAGGCAAATGTCGCTGACCTGACATACCTTATTGCATTCTTATTCCTGGGTGGACCTGACCCTCTCCCCTGCAACCCGTAATAGGTACATTAACAATTCTAAAGAAATTTATAATGCCGATTCCCAAGGGGGTCGGCATTTTATATGAACATGTAAGAGCAAAATTAGAGTGATAACCAGAATAGCATTTTGATCGAGAAGCACAATTGCTGTATCAACTACCTGTGAATAGAGTGGAGGAATTTTTCAACTTCAGGTACACCCCCCTGAAATATAAGATAACCATTATATGGCTCACGCTCAGTAATTTCTGACCTTACAGGTGTAAGCATAATCTTTTTTACTTCGTCAAGATCATCTGTCTGTCCCAACGCCCAACCAAGTTTGACATAGGCAACTTCCGGTAGCATATTCTCGGTTGGTATTATTCCTAAACTCATCAGATCTCGTCCTGTATCGTAAACAAACATGTGTACATATCCCCAAAGGGTCTGCACCGTCATGTAGATTGCCACACCGGCCTTAGTGGCACGATCAATGGCAGGATAGACTGGTTTGTTTACATGGCCAAGACCGGTTCCGGCAATCACAATACCCCGGTAACCATTGTCTACCAATGAGTCAATTATGTCCGGTTGCATGTTGGGGTAATAGTAAATTAATGCAACCTTCTCTTCGAAGTAAGGCAGTATTTTTACTCCATGGTCCTGTCGTCGCCGATTGTAATCTTGCCAAATAGGAGTAATTTTCTTGCGGTCAATCATAGCCAAAGGGATATCACCTATGGTTCGAAAAGTTGAACGGTAAGAAGAGTGCATCTTGCGTACTCTTGTTCCCATGTGCAGCAGACCATATTCATCAGAGGTCGGTCCAAACATACAGACCATAACCTCGGCTATATCAGATTCCGCTGCTGCTTTAGTTGCGTGAATAAGATTCAGGGCGGCATCCGATGAAGGCCGGTCCGACGATCTCTGAGAACCAACAATAACTATCGGAACCGGTGGATTCTGCACCATAAAGGAAAGCGCAGCGGCTGTGTGGTGCATTGTATCAGTGCCATGCCCAACGACAATACCATCAATCCCCTTGGCTATCTGTTCCCCAATGGCTTTAGCTAATACTATGTACTGTTTTGGTCCCATGTTTTCGCTGAACACAGCAAACAGTTTTTCAGTAGTCAAGTTGCAGATATCTGCCAACTCAGGCACAGCGCCATATAATTCCCCGGGAGAAAATGCCGGTATTACCGCACCGGTTCTATAGTCCAGACGTGAGGCTATCGTTCCTCCAGTACCAAACAGCTTGACACTCGGCTTGTTTTCAGAGACAGGAAATTCCTGCTCTGGTATTTTGTAGTGAGCTTCTTTGTACCCGGATTCCTTCATTTCAATGATAGTGTCAACCGAAATGCCTATATTATATCCAGTGTCAAGTTTGAGTACAATGTGAAGGTTATCGTCGTTCTCTGCTCGGGGCAGCACTATTCCCTCGAAATCACCACGTGTGCTCTTGATTTTGGCTTCACTCCAGACACGAACACCATATTTCTCAAGCACAGTGAGCGCTTCACCGCGGTAACCCTGTACAGCGTCAGCCATGATCCACCGTCCTCTCTACCTCAGACCGCAAATCGCTAAGCGAAACATTCCCAAGTGCATAAGGTCGAAGGCGACCCATCAACCAGCGAATCATAGCAAATCTTTCCAGATTTGGGTTCAATCGCTTTAGATCATCCCATAGCGCAGGGATTCGCTTTGTAATCTCGTCCATTGTGATTTTTTGAAAATTCACTTCTTTGAGAAGTGTATCGACCTGGACATTTGTCCTGGTGCAGGAAAGAGCCAGAAGTTCTGGGGCAAACTCCGGAAGGACTCCGTTTTTATAAAGAAGCTTAAACAGATCATATAAGAATTCAGAATCTACCCTTTGCGGAGGCTTCCTTTTTCCATCAAGACTCTTTAGATTATGCCCGAAGATTGTTCCAAGAAGCTTTGGAGAAATATCAAAATCGTTGCTGATTCGCTCGATTAATGGGGCCAGATTCTTTCGCAAAAGCCATCGGTGACAATCGGAGGGAATTTTCCACTTATTAAGCTGCTCCATTCTGTAAATTACTTCAACTGGAAGATTAGTACGAATCCGTTCTATAGTTTCGTTTGAAATTGAAAGTGGGGCGGAGTCTGTGTCTGGATACATCCGGTCAGGTCCTGGTAGAACTCGCTCGAAAAGAGTTGTGCCATTTGGAAGCGATTTCCGCGTCTCATCAGGAACACCCTCAAAGGCAAGGCGACATCTTTCTTCAATTGTTTCTAATGCGGTCGTAATATCTTCCTCAGGCCCCCAGAATAGAAGTTGCGCATCCCCCTCTTTAGCGTCGAGCTGCTGCCTTATCTCGTTCCAAGTAGCATCTTCAACTGCTAGTCCACTCCCAGCAAACTGTTCAGATGTAACAAGATTTGGTTTTTCAAGGCACGCAATAACTTTCAAACGATCACTAATCTCATCAGCAAATATCTTCCCTGGCTGGGTAAAGTGGGACAGTATACCGGCAAACCCTGGCAGATTGACAGCAACAGCCCTATCCACCGGTTCGTAATCGATATCTATTTTTTTAATGATTGAAACATCAATATCACTATACCTAATTTCCCAGAGAGAAGTATCTTTAATACATTTCTGCAGTTTCTCCCGAATGGCCAGCAATGCTTTCTGGCGAAAAGCCTCGATATGGGTCAACATCGGGATCCAAGCAATATGCGCTACACCCTTGATCTCGACCCTGGTTCCCCCATTAATACTGACATTTACATCTTGTCGCGCAGCTCCTATTCCCGTTCGCACCTTACCGGAACTTCGAGCCAGAAACCTCAAGTAGTTGCCAGCCTCGGCAGCTTCATCAGGAGTCAACATGTCAGGGTAAGTAACCATCTCAATCAAGGGCATTCCAAGTCGATCGGTTGTGTATACTCGATTATGTCGAATATCTGATACTTCTCGACAGGAATCCTCTTCTATGCTTAACTGGATAATACGCACCTTCTTCTCTCGAAGCGGTATTTCACCCTCGATTCCAACTATAGCTGTTCGCTGAAAACCGGTAGGAATACTGCCATCCAGATACTGCTTGCGTGTAATGTGGAGTTCTCCAACTACATTTGTCTTAAGAAGCAGCGCAATTTCGATGGCGATTTCAAGAGCTTCAGTATCAATTTTGAATGGTGGGGTATCATCGATTTCGTAGGTACAAGCGGTCTCGTTCTTGATGCGATAGATGATGTTCTTACGTGTCTTGCGTTCCATCAGCGCAGTACCGTCGTATCCACCCATCTCACTGAGCGTAGGGCGCATATGTCGGATTACCTCTGCGTTGTAATCATCTCCTCGTTGATAGATTCCAGCAGGACAACGGCAAAAGAGCTTGGACTTTGTAAGCAACTGCTGATGAATTTCCAACCCACACTTGAATCCAAGTTGTTTGTATTTCTCTTTGGTGACTTCCCCTTGAGGAATGAAACCCACCTGTTGCAAAGTCCTTCTATAGTTTTCCTCTGGATTGATTGCTGTCTTATCACAATCTCCAACAATGGTTTTATCAAGTTGACTCACTTCAAGCTGCTCCATTCATTACCGGCTTTAACCAGTTTGGATAAAAAACTTCCTTTGGCAGTCCGGTAAGGATAATCAAACAGCCCTGATTTAGCAAACACTTCAAACACTTCCGGCAGAATAATCACAGAGGGTTTTGTGAAAATATTCAACAATAGGGCTATTCTTCGAATTTTTTAAGCTGTCTCATGGGAAGCATCATATTGAAGTAAGCCCGCTGGAAAATCGCCAGAGCCTTGCGGTTAAGATCAGTCGCTAAATCCGGTAGCGAATCAACTAAACTAACTGGAGAAGCAACTCTACCAGAAGTGGTATCGACACGATAAAGCGCTTGGGGACCATCTATCCGGCTTACACTGTAATAGCCATCTTCGATATACCCCACTTGCAGCCAGTCTGAAAATTGAGCAAACTTCACCCCAGTTTCAGAACTGTCCAAAAGATCATGTCCAAAAGAAAAATCGTCATAGTTCAATTGCAAACGCCCCATAATAGTTGAGAGAATATCTATTTGGCTACCAAGGCGCGATATCTGTCGTCCATGTAAATTATTCAATGAATCAGTATGTAACAACAGTAATGGAATGTGGTACTGGGTAAGGTCCATATCACCTATTGGTTGAAAGAGCATACCATTATCGGCTGTAATAATAATCAGTGTATTTGAAAAGTGAGGATCATCGGCAATAGCAGCAATGAACCGCCCCAGCGCCCAGTCCGAATATTTGAAGGCATTCAAGCGCAGCCTGTCCTCTTCTTCCTCGGGCAATTCACCAAAGGGGACATCGGGCACTACCCACGGCCCATGATTAGATGCGGTGAGTAAAACTGCAAAGTACTTTTTATTCTCCAATGCTCCGAGTTCTTTAACTGCTTTATCGAACATAACATGATCTGGAACCCCCAAAGTACTGAGTTTATCACTGGCATCGTAGTCCGACAAAGAGATGATACGCTGCATCCCGTTGGACATTAGAAATCCTTGCATATTATCGAAATGCGGATCGTGCGTTGTAAAAAAGATTGTTTCGTAGCCATGCTTGCGGAGAATCGAGGGTAATCCATGAAAACTATTTTGCCCGGTAACCTGCTTCATAATCGATTTGCCAAAAATAAGCGGGTTGCCATACAGCGTACAAAATAGCCCTGAATAGGTGTGACTTCCTGATGAGTAGCAATTGGTGAATAATATACCTTTACAAGCCAGCGAATCGAAGCAGGGTGTCAAATCATAGCTATACCGATTCTCAAGGCAACCAATGCGGCTAGCTCCAAATGATTCCATAATAATCAGAATTACATTAGGTGGATCGCCGTTTTCCCGAGAAAAAGTAACTTCCCTGTGAAGACGTTGAGAAGATAACTCCCTATCACTTAATTGTCTACCGGTGAGTATTCGTACAAGCGAATCAGCCTTCGGAAAGGCAATGGATTCCATTTTAACTCGTGTGTTTTCCTTACTGCCGACATCATAGATAGCGTCCCGTAGGAACGTAAAAGTAGGATTAAGAGCTAGTTGATTGGCAAAATCATATTTTGAAAAATAAGCCAATCCCCAAGTCAGAGGCGCTTTTTCTTCAATTCGTCCCCGAGCAAGAACTGCAAAAAAAGCAATCGTAAACGGAATCCAAAATAGATTCACCCATATAGAGCTGTACCTTCCCCATGATGTGATAAACCGAAGAATTCTGACAGATAGAAAAACAAACAGTATCAGCAAGAAGAAATAGAGCAATAAATACCACACTACCGGGTATGTCTGCCAAATCATGGAGAACATAAAACCGGGAGTATCCGACCACTGAAGCGCACTTCCGTTCAGACGGGAGTTGAAAAACTTAAAGAACTCTATGTCGCACAAATGAATAAAGAATGTGATAGCGGTCGCTAAGAAAAGAAAGACTGAGCTGATTCTCCTCACAATTGTGTTTCGTGTAACCTCAAGATATGGAAGCGTACATAAGAGGAACAGAGCTGAAGCTATATATGCCGACACTGCCAAATCAAAACGCAGTCCAACCACAAAGGACTGAAAAAGAATCCCGACAGGTACCCCCTGGGCATCATCTGACATTTGGAATAACAAAATCAATCGCCACAACTGAAAGAATATTACCTGCAAAAGTAGTATCGCTATCGCAAACACGGCAGGGGCTGAAATGTATCGGCTGCTGATTCTCAATTATTTTCCTCCAGTTATAACACAACCTCAAAATGGATTTTTACAGCATACTTGTCAAGTCACCGTAATCACTGGTATTTTTTACTTTTCTTTTCAAAATAACTTCTTATAATATAATAGAGAGTTTAAATGCTTTCACATATACCTACTTTTTTGCGAATTGAAAGACAACGGTTACTTAGTTTTGCAGATACTAAAAACAAGAAACAATTAATACATCCCAACTTTTCGCGGAGGTCCACGCGTGAAAAAACATCTAATTTTGGCAACTATGCTGCTGGCAGGTTTATTTATAGCCACAACAGCATCGTCGAGTCAATTGGTCACACTGGAAGACGCATCTACACATGCGATAGTAACAGACCTTGGTCAGGACGGCCTGACTCTTGACATCGGAGTCGGGGCAATACAGATCACCGAAGTTACTACACCTGAAGGTGTTTTCAACTTAGTAGCTTTTGAAGGTTGCACTCGATCTCACAACTTAGGCAAGCCCAATCTCCCAACAGTTAACCGGTTGATTTCAATCCCATTTGGCTGTGAGTTGAAGGTGAACGTGCTCAGCTACGAGGTTGAGGAAATATCACTAAGTGATTTGGGAATCGATGCCCCCCTGATCCCTGTTCAGCCTTCAGTATCAAAATCTGACGATCCAGCATCTATACCTTTCGAGTTTAATCACAACATTTATGAACAGAATGAATTCTATTCACTTTCACTCGCCCATGCTGAAGTCCAGGGAACGATGCGTTCCGTACATCTTGGATTGGTCAGTATCTCACCGATTGAATACAATCCCGTTACCAACGTTTTGAGGGTATACAAGGACATCCAGGTAACGGTATCGTACGAACATGCCGACTGGGCGACCACTAAGGAAATGCAACAAAAGCTGTATTCACCTTTCTTCGAAGGCTTATACAGCAAGGTATCCAACTACACACAGCAACAGTCGTCGATGCGGGACGACCTTGTAACTTATCCGGTCAAGTATGTAATCATCTCTGATCGTATGTTTGAAGCTCAGTTGGCGCCATTTATCGAGTGGAAGACAAAAAAAGGTTTCAATGTTATTGTAGCCTACACCGATGTGATTGGTTCTTCAACCTCTGCCGTAAAAACTTACCTCCAAGGTTTATATAATGATGGCACACCAGAAGACCCGGCCCCGTCGTTTGTGCTGTTTGTTGGTGACGACAATCAAATCCCGGCCTACACAGGCTTCAGCGGTCATATCTCCGATTTGTGGGTGTGCGAGTACACCGGCGACAACTTCCCTGAAATCTACTACGGCCGGTTCTCGGCTCAAAATACGAGCCAGCTCCAGCCACAGATCGACAAGACGCTCGAATACGAACAGTATCTTATGCCAGACCCAAATTACCTGGAAGAGGTGACCTTAATTTCCGGAGTAGATGGCACCTACGCTATCACGTACGGCAATGGCCAGATCAACTACGGCACCAACCTCTATTACAACGCAGCTCACGGCATCAGCCCGCATGTCTGGCTGTACCCCTCTTCTGACAATCCAGGAGCCTCGGCGGCGACCATCCAGACAGTTCAGGACGGTGTAGGATTTATGAACTACACTGCTCATTGTGGTCATTCCGGCCAGTCAAACCCATCCTTCGATACGGACGATGTGGCTGATCTGACTAACAATCATAAATACCTGCTTGGTATCGGAAACTGCTGCCAGGCCAACACCTTTGGCTCTGGCTACAGCACCCCCTGCTTCGGCGAGGCCTTTGTGCAGAAGGAAGCCGGTGGTGGTATCGGCTATATCGGCGGCACCAACTCCACTTATTGGGACGAAGATTACTGGTGGGGGGTTGGTTACGGCCCTGTCGTTGGTGCCGGACCGACCTATGAACAAACTGGCCAGGGAGCCTATGACGGCACGTTCCACGATCACGGCGAGGCGGTCAGCGATCACTATATCACCAATGATGCTATCATCTTCGCCGGTAACATGGCTGTCACTGAGTCCGGCAGTTCCCGGACGGCCTACTACTGGCAAATATACCACCTGATGGGCGACCCGTCCGTTATGACTTACATGGGCGTGCCCTCCGTCAATAGTGTCACTCATCCCAGTGCTCTGGTATTTACATCGACAACTATCACAGTTCAAGCTACCCCGGGTTCGTACGTCGGTATTTCGCTTGATGGGATCCTTCACGGTGCTGGCTACGTTGATGCAACTGGCCAGGTTGAAATTACTCTGGACCCGTTCTCGGGTCCAGCCATAGCTGATATTGTAGTAACCTGCCAATTCAAAGAACCGTATACTTCGACAATTCAGCTTTTTGCACCTGATGGTGCTTATGTGGTGTACGATGATGCTCAGACGAATGATGTTACCGGCAACAACAACGGTATTCTTGAAGCTGGCGAGACTGTCCTTCTGGGTCTTGAACTCAAGAACGTTGGCCCCGATGAAGCCATTGATGTGGTTGCTACGATTTCCTCCACTGATCCCTACATATCTGCGATAGGTGACGACACCGAGTCATACGGCAGCATCCCCGGCAATGACGGCACCAAGTTTATCGCCGACGGCTTTTCTTTCACCGTGTCGCCAGATGCTCCCGAAGGTTACCTTGCTTCCTTTGATCTATCCGTTACCGGCACCAACCGCGACACCTGGACCGGCAACTTCTCACTTGAGATTCATCGTCCCAACGTAACCTACCTGACCGTAGCTGTGACCGATATCGGCAACGGCAACGGCGTCCTCGATCCCGGTGAAACGGCTGAACTGGTTGTTTCCTTATCAAACTCCGGCAGTGGCCAGGCCACCAACACCTCTGCTATTCTATCCGAGACGGACACTTGGGTGTCGGTTATCGACGACTATGGAGAGTTTGGCGCTATTGATGTATTCGGTGGTTCAGCTTCCAATACTATAGATATATTTGAGG